>DBKQ01000106.1 GCA_002298545.1 Prevotella sp. UBA746 | reverse complement strand
TCAAATTTTAACGAACTATTGAAGGAATACATCTTTTTATTATAAAAAAACGGCAACATTCTATCTCTAAGAGAATAGGATGCTGCCATTGTTTAAAGTTGAAATTAGCGTTACTTCACAGAAACTTTCTTTCCGTCAATAATATAAATGCCAGAGGGCAATTTATCAAGCTGCGTCTTGCTGTCGGCAATTCTTATTCCCTGTAAAGTATATATGCCTTGATTGGTATTTGTTGCCGTGTTGTCGCTTATGGCATCAATGGATGAAGTAGGGGTGAACTCCACGATATTCTGGAACTTTCCCCATACACTGTTGGCGCGATAGGCTGACAAAGTGCCTGTAGGAACGTGGAGCGTGCAGATGTTAGCCCAGTCTTGTGGAAATACTTCTTTTGTCTTCCTGTCCTCTTTAACTTTTACATATCCAAATATTTTGTCACTAACCTCGAGCGGAGTAGTCCAGTAACAGTAGATGTCCTTCAGTGGAGATTCTGTTTGCTTGCAACTTGAAAGGTAAATAGAATTCTCGTTTCCTTTTTTGAATGGGTCGATAAACTGCTCTCCTAGCGACTCTATTGTAACAGGCAGATGAAGTTCTGCAGGAGGATTTATTCCAATGAGGGCTTTATCGCCTAATACTCTTATGTTCTTAGGCAATTTGAAGTTTTTTACCAGTGGCAAGTCTGTAAATGGAGTAGTGTTGTATTTTCCTTCAATAACTTCAATCGAAGTGTTCTCTAAATTCAGTTCTTCGAGAGAGTACATCGGACCGAAGACAGCGTCTGTTCTTGTGTATCCTCCGTCTTCGGTATATTCCACGTCTAATGTCTTAAGCGAAGAGGGCAGTGTCAACGATTTCAGTTTTACACAATATCTGAAAGCACATCCCGTTAATGCTTCAACCCCTTCGGGGATATTTATTTTCTCAAGGTTTAAGCAATAATAAAAGCCTGCATATCTGCCTACTGGGTCGCCTACGCTCTTGAGTGTCGACGGCAGTTGGATTTCCGTTATTCTATTGCAGATGCAGAAGCAACCGGTGGCGAGTTTCTCCACTCCCTCCGGAACAACTACTATGCCTTTCTTGTTTCGCGGACAAGACACGAGTGTCTTCATGTCTTTTGTGTACAGCAGTCCGTCTTGTGTTGTGTAGTGCGCGTTGTTTTTGTCCACTATGAATTCTTCAAGGTCGAAGCACATAAAATTAATGTTGTAATTTTTCATCCACCAGCCTCTTTCCTCATCATCGTTTGCGTATCCGGCACTTACGCCATAATTGAAGACGGTATTTTTTATTGACTCCACCGTAGACGGCAATATAACCTTCTTGCAGTAGCACAAAGGAAATGATCCTTTCAATGTCTTTATTCCTTCGCTGAAGGTTACACTCTTCACGTTCGGGGTAATGGTTACGTCCTTGTAGCCGTTGTCGCGGCTTATCTCCCCACACAGATTGTTCATATTAACCTCATCGCAATGATATTCCTTACCCTCATAGGTCAGAGTGTATGGCACAACGAGGTCTTCACCCTCAATGCTCATAATCTGACGGATGTCAAACGTGGCGCTGCTCTCGCTGAGATTTACCTTAAATCCGTTGATTACCACCGTGCCGTCGTCTTCAGTATCTTCCGCATTCGCCATGACCTTGGCATTGCTTACTGTTTCATCGGGGGAAGTTGTTGCGCTGGCATTCATGCTGAGGATTGCCAAAGCTGCAATGATGTAATGTTTCTTCATAAAAAGGTGTCTATTATGTTTATAAAATGTTTTCTTATTGCAAATGTATTTGTTTTTATTTAGATATGCAAAATATCTCTGTAACAAAAGACTTTAGAATGTGTTTTTGCGATATTTTTCTTTACTTCTTTGTAGAAGCAAGGATTTTGTGTAAATTTGCAAAAGCAGATATCAAGACGTTTCACGCATATACAGAATTATGGTTATGGCAAGAAAACTTTATCCTATAGGAATACAGACTTTTGAACGAATACGAGTAGAGGATAAACTCTATATTGACAAGTCGGAATACATTTACAGCATGACGCATACCGACGGAACGTATTTCTTCTTGAGCCGTCCGCGTCGCTTCGGCAAGTCGCTCCTCGTTTCCACTCTGCAGAGCTATTTCGAGGGACGGAAGGACTTGTTTGAGGGACTTGCCATAGATAGGTTGGAGAAGGACTGGACAGAATATCCTGTGTTTCACTTTAGCTTGGCTGGAGGAAAACATATGGAAAAAGCGCAATTGGAACGCTATCTTCTCTATATTCTGAAAGACAATGAACAGCGTTTCGGTATAGAATGTGATTCGCCCGACCCTAATGTCAGATTGCTTAATCTTATAAAATGTGTATATGAGAATACCGGGAAACAGGTGGTAGTGCTTATCGATGAATATGATGCCCCATTACTTGATGTGGTGCATGAAAGCGAAAACCTGTCGATATTGCGTGACACTATGCGAAATTTCTACAGTCCGTTGAAAGACTGTGAGAAGATGCTCCGCTTCGTATTCCTCACCGGCATCACAAAGTTCTCGCAGCTCAGCATTTTCAGCGAACTGAACAATATCGCGAATATAAGCATGAACCCGGCTTATGCCGGAATATGCGGCATAACGAAGGATGAACTGGTGGGGCAGATGGCCAATGATATCCGCCTTATTGCCGAAAAACGGGGCATAACATACGAGCAGGTATTAGACAAACTGAAAGACAACTACGACGGTTATCACTTCACGTGGCCTTCACCGGATGTATACAACCCTTACAGCTTGCTGAATTGCCTGGCCGACGGCAGATTTAATTACTACTGGTTCGGTTCCGGCACCCCCACATACCTCATCAACATGATGCGCAAGTTCAAGGTTCTGCCATCGCAGCTGTCTCCTCTCAGGGCAAAGAACTCATCTTTCGACGCCGCCACGGAGACGATGACCTCGCTCACCCCATTGCTCTATCAGAGCGGATACGTTACGATAAAGGACTACGACGAGGAGACCGATGTGTATACCCTTGGCTTCCCGAACAAGGAAATTGAAGTGGGACTCTACGACAGCTTGCTGCCGGGCTATCTCGACACGGCGATAGACGGTGGACGGGTGGTTGTAGCCGACATGTCGGTGATGCTCAAGCGTGGCAACCTGGAGGAGGCATTGAAATTGCTTCGCGACTTTCTCGAGACTGTGCCTTATTGCGACAACACTAACTATGAGGGCCATTACCAGCAGATGTTCTATATCATTTTCGCCCTTCTCACGAGCTACAGTATCCAGGTTGAGGCTCATACCCCGAAGGGTAGGGTTGACGTCGTTGTGGAGACGCAAAACCACGTCTACGTCATCGAAATGAAGTTCAACAAGACCGCAGAGGAGGCTCTCGCCCAGATAAATTCCCGCCACTATGCCGAGGCATACGCCATAAAAGGCAAGCAGGTGGTGAAAGCCGGGTTGAACTTCTCTGTTAAGGACGAGGTGGACACGCTGGAGTGGGTGATAGAGTAATTTGATTTAAGCGGATTTAGTTCTTCCCCTCTCCCGCCTTCCCTTCCTCTGCAAACTTAGAGGAAGGGAAGGCGGGAGAG
>DBKQ01000036.1:618-24365 GCA_002298545.1 Prevotella sp. UBA746 | reverse complement strand
GCAAGAGGAACGAAGTGACTCTCCAGGGTTATGACAGATGTGGACGGAAGAGAGCTTGCTCTCTAAAGGACACATATGTCATAACCCTGGTAGCCGAAGGCTTGCAAGCCGACATCGGGGGTTTTATAGGTTTTTGTCTAAATGCAATGCAGAAAGTAACTTCCGATAATAAATATTATCACTCCAAATTCCGGAAGAACCGTTTTTTATTTAAAAAAGCTCACTACCGAAAAAAAATGGGAAAAAGACAAGCAAACAAAAAAATCCTTCACCGCAAATGTCAATGTATCACCACATTACACTTCCGGTGAAGGATTTTTGTAAATTGTAACAGCTGTGGTATTCCACCGCACAATGAGGACTACATATCGTCAATTTCCTCGCCAGTCCGCTCCATTACATTAGCCGCCATACAGTCGGCAGCATGCACGATAGCCACGAGGGGATAAAGTTTCTGAGCGGTATCGAAGTTGCGCACGTCCTCAAAACTGTTCTGGTTCACTCCCCACGCTCCCATGTGCCAGCGTATGGCGAGCATCTCGTCATCGTAAAGTTCCAGTCCGCTGAGCAGAACAACGACGAGCGACTTCTCTCCGTGTCCCATCGGGAAATCCTTATACGACACCTTGTAGCCCTCGCAGTCCTCCCACTGCCCCAGTTTATTCTTGCGTTTCTTCACCGAGCGCTTGTAGATATCCGCCTTACACACATCATGCAGCAGCGATGCGATGATGATGCTCTCGCGTTTAATCTCCGACTCGAGCGATGGCTCCAGCGGCTTCATTGCCTCCCAGATGGCGAGCGCCGCCTTACAGGTGTTCAGCGAATGAATCACGAGTCCGCCTTCAGTATTGAGGTGGTGTCCGGCAGATGCGGGAGCCGAAAAGAATCCCAGCTTGTCGATTTCCTCTATCACGTCGTCCACGCCTTCTCTGCCGGTGGACTTCAGGAGCGAGATGAACTCCTCCTTGTATTCTGTCATTTTATCGTTCATACCATATATATTGTTTATTCCGTACAAAAGTATTAAAATTTTGGATTATACAACATCCCGCATGCCAATTTTATTTTCCTCACGTCATATTCTATCCTTAACACAGCCATTTTCATGTGTCTAAACAGTATATTTCATATCAGCCAAAAGCATATTATCATCTAATTTCCATTTTTACAGGAATGCCTTTTTACTAAGTAAAACTATCCAATTCTTTCCAATATTTGCAAGATTGGAAAGAATTGGATAACAAGACTTGAATGAATTATTAGCATCTCTGATGTGTTTTGCCAAACAAACATTTTGAGAATCTTCCGGATTTCTACCAAAAAGATTTTGAGAATCTTCCGGATTTTCACTGAAAAGATTGTGAGAATCTTCAGAATTTCGGGTAAAAAGATTTTGAGGAAGCAACATAAATACGTATATTTGCAGTGGATTTTCAACTATTAAGACATAAGATTATGAGGATATTCAAGCGAAAACTGTAAAGGCAAAATCCACCCTTTCAAGTCTGTGGCATATACCCCAGCTTGAAAGGGTAGTTATATCGCAATTGTTCTTATTGTACTAATTTAATATATATTTCAATATTCCGACTACCTGAAATCTGTGGGAGAAAAAATTATCCGCGGAATGTAGACGGAATATAGACGAAGGATAAGTCTCCCACAGATTACACAGATTAACACGGATTTTATTTTTGAACACGAATTTATCGAATAACACGAATGTTTTCGAGCTGTACGGTTGGAAATGATAGTTCTGATTATCAATAAATGCTGTTCAAGGTAGTAGGTGCGGTGTCTCACCGCACAGTAGCAAGTACATTATGACTATTTAGAGTTGATAAAATGTATAACCATACACGTTTAAAAATCCAACTTGCATTATCATTTTATGATAATCATTTTATGATAATCAGAATAAGTGTTGTATCTTTGCAAAAAGATAAGCTGCATCTCGGGATAACATTCAAATAAAAATGCCGGAGAAACAGCGCAACGTGTTCATTGCCATTTCTGCCGAGGGAAAAGCACGGAGCGTGAAGAGCGGGGCCTTCGTGAAGAAATACCATCTGCCATCGCTAAGTTCCGTCAACTCCGCCATGAAGGGATTGCTTGAAAAAGATTTTGAAACAAAAAAAATCCCCTTTACACAATATATATATATAACCTGCGTTAATATAATGTATATATACCAAATTATTTCTACTTTATGATTGAATACATAAAGGGCGAACTTGCTGAAGTTACGCCTGCATACGCTGTTGTTGAAGCACACGGCGTGGGCTACGGCATGAATATCTCGCTCAATACTTATAGTAACATACAGACAAAGAAGGAAGTGAAACTGTATGTTTTTGAAAGCATCAGAGAGGACGCCTACGCTCTGTTCGGATTCTCATCCAGACAGGAGCGGGAGATGTTCACACTACTCATCAGCGTTTCCGGAGTCGGAGCCAATACGGCGAGGATGATTCTCTCGGCACTCTCGCCGGCAGAATTGTGTAACGTTATTTCTACCGGCAACGAGAAGTTGCTGAAGACCGTGAAAGGTATCGGACTGCGCACGGCACAGCGTATTATCGTGGACCTGAAAGACAAGATTGCCACTGCCGACTTCGGCGGTGAAATCAGCATCGGCGGCGGTGCAGCACAGGTTGCAGCCGTGAATAAGGAGGTTCACGACGAGGCTATCGGAGCTCTCACCATGCTCGGTTTCGCTCCGGCACCATCAGCTAAAGTCGTTTCGGCAATACTCAAGGATAGTCCGGAACTGCCAGTAGAACAGGTTGTAAAACTTGCCCTGAAACAGATAAAATAATAGATGAAAGATTTAAAGAAACTTACTATATTCTTCATTGCTTTGGTGAGCATCAATATGCTTGCCTTCAACGTGTTGCCGCAACTGCAAGACGACCGCACACGCCTCTCCGTGAGACGACAGCGACAGGGATTGCAGAATAGGGACAATAAGGCTCGCGACAATGCCAAGGCTGATGCCGACACCGCAAAAGCAAAATCGGGACTCTCGGCTCTCGTTATCGAGGACGACTCCATCCCCGACTCGCTGCTACACCCGAAATGGAAGGTGCAGCGCACCGTTCCTATTACGGCTGAAGATACAGAAAAGCGTACTGCCGACCTTTCCATGCCGGACAATATCAAGCAGGAGGTGGTATATAATGACACGCTGAACAGATATTTCCTCGGTTCGAAAATGGGCGGTGGATACCTTTCTACGCCGGTGATGATGACCCCCGACGAATACCGCAAATGGAGCGAACGACAGGAGATGAACGCCTTCTTCCGCTCTAAGAACGACGAGATTGTGAAGGAGAAGGGAAAAGACAAGTTCTCGTTCTCCGACATGCATTTCGATCTCGGACCGGCTGAGAAGATATTCGGTCCCGGCGGTGTGCGCATCAAGACTCAAGGTACGGCGGAACTGAAGCTCGGAGCCACGATGAAGGAAATCGACAACCCTTCGCTGCCTATCAGAAACCGTAACACGACGACGATGAACTTCGACGAGAAGATTAACCTGAACGTGAACGGTAAGGTGGGCGACAAGGTGAACATGAACCTCAACTACAACACCGACGCTACGTTCGACTTCGACTCGCAGAACCTGAAACTTAAATATGAAGGCAAGGAGGACGAGATAATAAAGCTGGTGGAGGCAGGAAATGTGTCATTCCCGAGCAACTCGTCGCTCGTGAAAGGAGCGTCGTCGCTCTTCGGTATCCGAACAGACATGCAGTTCGGTAAGTTGAAACTGCAGACTGTAGTCTCGCAGAAGAAGTCGGCAAGCAAGAGCGTTTCGTCGAAAGGCGGAGTGCAGCTCACGCCGTTTGAGATTGACGCTACCGACTATGAGGACAACCGCCACTTCTTCCTCTCGCAGTATTTCCGCAACAAATATGATGCGGCAATGAAGACGCTGCCTAACCTCACCACGGGTATTACCATCAACCGCGTGGAAGTTTGGGTAACCAACAAGCAGGGAACAACAACGAATACCCGAAACATCATAGCCCTTACCGACCTCGGAGAGAATACCAAGGTGAGCAACCCGATGTGGGGACTTGCCGGACTGCCCGTACCGTCGAACAACGCCAACAGCGAATACTCCGAAATGGTAAACACTTATGCAGCCGCAAGGGATATCGACCAGACGAGCACTGTGCTCGACGGAATCCCCGGGTTCGTGGGCGGTGCCGACTACGAGAAGCTGCAGAGCGCACGACTGCTCAATTCTTCGGAATATACCGTGAACCAGGCTCTCGGATATATCTCGCTGAAGTCTACACTGCAAACCGACCAGGTGCTTGCCATAGCATACGAATATACTGCCGGCGGACAGACATACCAGGTGGGTGAGTTCGCATCCGACCAGCAGGACGTACAGAAGGCTCTGTTCGTGAAGTCGCTGAAGAATACCAGCAATAACCCGAGTCAAGGCAACTGGGACTTGATGATGAAGAACGTGTATTATCTCGCTTCTTCGGTGGAAAAGGACAAGTTCCGACTCGACGTGAAATACCAAAGCGATACCACCGGCGTTTATCTCTCGTATATACCGGAACAACAGGTGAAAGACCAGACGATGATTAAACTCCTCGGAGCCGACCGACTGGATAACAACAACAAGGCGCACAGCAACGGATATTTCGACTATGTGGAGGGATATACCGTGAGCAACGGTCGCGTGTTCTTCCCTGAGGCTGAACCGTTCGGAGAATATCTCTATCAGGCTCTTGTAGCTAAGGGTGTATCGCCTGAGAAGGCTGCAAAATACAGCTATACCGAACTTTACGATTCTACAAAGACTATCGCTAAGCAGATTGCCGAAAAGGATAAGTTCAGACTCACAGGACAGTATCGAGGTACTTCTGCCAACGTTATTTCGCTCGGTGCTTATAACGTGCCACAGGGATCGGTGGTCGTTACTGCCGGAGGAGTTACTCTGCAGGAGGGTTCCGACTATAGCGTGGACTATTCTGCCGGAGAGGTTACTATCCTCAACCAGAGTATTATCGATGCCGGAACTGCCGTAAACGTTTCGCTCGAAAGCAATACCGACTATGCGCAGCAACGCAAGACGATGCTCGGACTTAACTGGGAGTATGACTTCTCAAAGAACTTCCAGCTCAGCGGTACGTTCCAGCACCTCTCGGAACAGGCTCTGACGACTAAGGTGTCGATGGGGTCCGAACCGCTGAACAATACCCTCTGGGGATTGAATATCAACTGGAAAAAGGAAAGTCAATGGCTTACCAATTTGCTCGACAAGATTCCGTTCCTGCACTGTACGCAACCGTCGCAGATTTCGTTTACCGGAGAATTTGCACAGCTTATCGCCGGACAGGCAAGCGGCACGCAAGACAACGCCTCGTATCTCGACGACTTCGAGAATACGAAGAGCACTATCGACGTGAGCACTCCATCGGCATGGATAATATCGAGTGTGCCTACGATGTTCCCCAACTATAACGACAAAGCCACGCTGCAGAGCGGATATGAACGTGCTCTGCTGGCATGGTATAACATCGACCCACTGTTTACGAGAAGAAGCAGTTCGCTGACTCCTGGACACATCAAGAGCGACCTTCACCAACTCTCTAACCACTATGTGAGAGAGGTCTACGTAAGGGAACTGTTCCCTAACCGCGACCAGAGTTCTTACAACGGAGCTACAGCTACACTGCCTATACTGAACCTTGCATACTATCCTTCGGAAAGAGGTCCGTATAACTTCAATCCGAACCTTAACAGCGACGGAACGCTGCCTTCGCCTCAGAGCAACTGGGGCGGAATGATGCGCCGTCTCGACACTAACGATTTCGAAACGGCAAATATCGAATATATCGAATTCTGGATGCTCGACCCGTTTATCTATTCTAACCAGCAGCCTAACGCCGCACAGTATGGCGGTGATTTCTATATCAACCTCGGTGAGGTCAGCGAGGATGTGCTGCGCGACGGAAAGAAATTCTACGAGAGCGGTATGCCGGTCGACGGCTCGAGCAGCTTTACCACTACGCAGTGGGGAAAGATTCCTACACAGTCTACCGTAACCTATGCCTTTGCAACTTCATCGGGAGCAAGGGCTAAACAGGATGTTGGTTTCAACGGACTTACTGATGAGGAGGAGAAGACTTTCGGCTCTTATCAGGAGTTTCTTACTGCCGCACAGGCTCGAGTTACCGGTTCTGCCCTCGAGGCTATCATGGCAGACCCGGCTAACGATGACTACCACTACTTCCGTGGTTCTGATTTCGACAATGCCCGCACTCCTATTCTGGAGCGCTACAAGCGCATCAACAACCCTCAAGGCAACTCGCCGGACAGCGACTCGAGAAGTGAGAGCTACGATACGTCGTATAAGACGACTCCTGATGTAGAGGATATCAATCAGGACTACACGCTGAACGAATATGAGAAGTATTTCCAGTATCACGTGAGCATCCGTCCACAGGATCTCGTCGTAGGTCAGAACTATATCGTGGACAAACGTGAAACGTCTGTTAAGCTACGCAACGACACTACGGAAACGGTTACATGGTATCAGTTCCGTATTCCGGTTGACGACTATGAGCGTCGTGTGGGCGGAATTACCGACTTTACGTCTATCCGCTTCATGCGTATGTTCTTGACTAACTTCCAGATGCCTATCGTGATGAGATTCGGAAGTCTCGACCTCGTCAGGGGCGAATGGAGAATATACGAGCAGTCGCTCTCTACCGGCAGCGAGTCGGGAAAGATGGCTGTCAGCGCCGTGAATATCGAGGAGAACAACGACCGCGTGCCGGTGAACTATGTCTTGCCACCTGGCATCAGAAGGGAGCAAGACCCGACTCAGCCTCAGCTTACGGAGGCTAACGAACAGGCTCTCGACATTCAGGTGACGAACCTGTCGAATGGTGAGGCAAAGGCGGTTTACAAAAACACGAACCTTGACCTCAGACAGTATAAACGGCTGCAGATGTTTGTTCACGCCAATGCCTTCGAGCAAAACACGACTGACTTGCAGGACAACCAGTTGGCTCTCTTCATAAGATTGGGTTCTGACTACAAGAGTAACTATTATGAATACGAGATTCCGCTGAAACTTACAGCACCAGGACATTACGACAGATATTCGTCTGCCGACTGCAAGGCGGTATGGCCAGAGGACAATATGCTTAATATACCACTGAGCGTTTTCACTACTCTTAAAAAGGAAAGAAACAAGGCTAAGAGCATCGGACAGGCTTCATACACCTTCCCGTATTCGGCTTATGACGAGGAAAACCCGAACAATAAGATTAGTATCGTGGGTAACCCTACGCTCGGAGAGGTAAGAACAATGGTTATCGGTATCCGAAACCTTGCCACCGAACAGAAGTCGGGAGAAATATGGGTGAACGAACTGCGACTAAAGGAATACAACAACTCTGGCGGTTGGGCTGCACAGGGTAACCTCAACATGCAACTCTCTGACGTGGGTAGCGTGAATGTTACCGGAAAGTATGTGTCGGAGGGCTTCGGCGGTCTTGAAGACGGAGTGGCTCAAAGAGCTCAAGACAACTACAAGACGTATAGCGTTACGACAAACTTCGAACTTGGAAAATTCTTCCCTGACAAGGCTAAGGTTTCTATACCTTTATATTACTCTGTAACGAAGGAGGAAACACGGCCTAAATACAATCCGCTCGACACGGATATGAAACTCGACGACGCCCTCAGTGCGATGGAGGGACATGAGCGCGACTCTATCGAGAGTATCGCCGTGACGAAGACTACAAACACGAACTTCTCGCTCTCTAACATGAAAGTGGGAATTGCGACGAAGAAACACCCGATGCCGTATGACCCGGCAAACTTCTCGTTCAGCTACAGTCACAGTCACCGACATACGAGCGGCGAAACGACAATATACGAGAACGAGGACAACTGGCGCGGCTCTATGAACTACAGCTATACTCCGGTGTATAAGACTTTTGAACCTTTCAAGAAAATCAAGAGCCGTAGTAAATGGTATGACATCTTGAAACGTTTCGGTCTGAACTGGTTGCCACAGAACCTTACGTTCAATACGGATATCATGCGCAACTACTATGAGCTACAGGAACGCGACATGGAGAGCACGGAGAACAACGAACTGCCGCTGACATTCAGCGAGCAATTCCTGTGGAACAGGGAGTTCTCTATCCGATGGGATCTGACGAAGAACCTGCACATGAGCTTCAACAGTGCTACTCATGCCGAGATTGAGGAGCCGTATACTCCTATCGACAAGAGTCGTTATCCAGACCAGTATTCGGCATGGAAAGACTCTGTATGGACGAGCATCAAGCACATGGGAAGACCGCTCGACTACAACCAGAACTTCACGGCTTCTTATCAGGCTCCGCTAAACCTCATACCTATCTTCGACTGGATTAATGCTGATGCGAACTACAACGCAACATACAGTTGGACACGAGGTACTACTCAGGAGGACGGACAGTCGTTGGGAAATGTCATCGCCAACAACCGCACGCTTAATATCAACGGTGCACTCAACTTGGAGAAGCTCTACAACCACGTACCATTCTTGAAGAAGGCGAACGAGAGGTTTAACAAGCGGACGCCGATGACGCCAAAGGTGAGGAACACCGCAATTGGCATGAAGAACAATGGCAAGAAGAGACCTAACGAGGACGAGAAGAAACTGCCGAAGAACAAGAAGTCGTTTGAAAGGGAAATAAAGCTATTGCCTGATACCACGATTACTATTTCTCACGGCAAGAACAGTAAGAGACTTATTGTAATGGCGAAGACCAAAGACGGCAAGTTGTTTAACCTTAAATATAAAAAGGTGGACAACAACAAGATTAAGATTACGTCGAAGGTGGATACGGCTACTACAATTAAACTTACCGTAACGGCTAAGGAACCGCTCGAGAACCAGAGTTGGTACAAGACTATGCAGGTTGTGGCTCGAGGATTGATGATGGTGCGCAATGTGAATCTGTCGTATCGCAACCAGTATGGCTTGTCGCTGCCGGGATTCATGCCGGAAGTGGGCAATGTGTTCGGACAGCGCACGGGAGGCATCATGGCTCCGGGACTGGGATTTGCATTCGGAATGGTTGATGATTCTTATGTTACGAAGAGTGCGGAGCGAAACTGGCTGCTCATGGCAGACAGCGTGGCAACGCCGGCTACTTCGAGCAAAACGGAGGATCTGCAACTGAGAATGACAGTAGAGCCTATTAAGGATCTGAAGATTGATCTCAATGCAAGTCGCACACAGACTACAGCAAAGAGTATACAGTATATGTATCAAGGTATGCCGACAACACAGAGCGGAACGTTTACCATGACGACTATCAGTCTGGGAACGGCATTCGAAAGCATGGGCGACGCCAACAACGGATACCACTCGGCATCATTCGAGAAATTCTGCAACTCGCTTGAAGGATTCCGACAGAGGGTTGAAAATCAATACACCGGTGCGACCTACCCTGCAGGATCTACTCTCGCAGGAACGACATTCAATCCGGAAAACGGTACGGTTAACAAATACAGTGCCGACGTTATGATTCCGGCATTCCTCTCTACTTATACAAGTATGGGAGGCGGTTCGCTCGACTTGTTCCCGGCTCTTTCCAAGCTGCTACCTAACTGGACTATTAGATATAGCGGATTGGGTAGACTGCCGTGGTTCCGCGATGTATTCAAGAGTTTCAACATCAACCACTCCTACAAGAGTGTTTATGCCGTTGGCTCTTATAGTTCGTTCAGTACATATCAGGAATATATGAATGGACTCGGATTCATAACTGATGCAACAACAGGTAACCCTACGCCAAGCAGCATGTTCAACGTATCTACCGTGAGCATCAACGAGTCGTTCTCGCCTCTGCTCGGTGTCGACATGACTTTCCAGAATAACCTGACGGCAAAACTGGAATACAGAAAGACCCGCGTGCTCAGTCTCAGCATGACGAGTATTCAGCTTAATGAGTCGTCGAGCAACGACTGGGTTGTTGGTATGGGATACAAGATTAACAACTTTGATTTCTTCGGTCTCCTGGGCGGTGGCAACAAGAGTCGCAAGGTGAAAAGTTCGAAGAACAAAAAGAATAGCAACAACAATCAGGAGCAGAACAAAAATCAGAACAGCAACAGCAGAAACAACCGCAGCGGTTTCAACACCGACCTCAACCTGAGACTCGACCTGTCGTTCCGCAAACAGGCGGCTATCTGTCGCGATATCGCATCGATGACGAGTGCGGCAAGTAGCGGAAACTCTGCGTTCAAGCTCTCGTTTGCTGCCGACTACACGCTGTCGAGACTTCTGACAATGAGTTTCTATTACGACCGTCAGACTAACACGCCGCTACTATCAAGCAGCAGCTATCCGACAACGACACAAGACTTCGGACTGAGTCTAAAGTTCTCGTTAACAAGATAATCTTTGAGTTCTCGGAGATTCCGAGAACTCAAAGTTCTCCCATAAATCCCAGGACTCCCAGAACTCCCAGTCCTCCCAGTCCTCCCAGAACTCCCAGTCCTCCCCAAATACAACAATAACAAAATTATATCATATGAAAAAACTTTTTTTATCAGCTATCATGCTTCTGGCAGCAATCACGACTTTCGCCCAGGAGCGCCCGAAACTCATCGTCGGCATCGCCGTTGACCAAATGCGCTGGGACTATCTCCACCGCTATTACAATCTGTATGGTGAAGGCGGATTCAAGCGTCTCATGAACGAAGGTTACGATTGTGAGAACACAATGATCAACTATATCCCGGCTATAACAGCCGTAGGACACTCGTCAATCTATACCGGCTCCGTTCCGGCTATCCATGGCATCCAGGCTAACAACTTCCTTATCAACGGCAAGATGGTTTACTGCACAAGCGACAACACCGTTGAGGGTGTAGGAACAAAAAGCGATGCCGGAAAGATGTCGCCGCGCAACTTGCTCACAACTACTATCGGTGATGAACTGAAGGTGGCTACCAACTTCAAGTCGCGCGTGTTTGGCGTTTCGATAAAAGACCGTGCAGCCATTCTTCCTGCCGGACATGCTGCCGATGCGGCTTATTGGATTGACAGCAAACAGAGCAAGTTTGTGTCAAGTACTTATTATATGAAGCAACTGCCGGCATGGGTGGAGAAATACAACAAGACAGTGAGCAAATTCTCAAGCGACCAAATTAACTATTCACCTGCCGGAAACGAGATTACAGCAGACATGGCAAAGAATGTTATTACTAACGAGAAACTCGGACAAATGGGCGAGACGGACATGATTTGCATCAGCTTCTCGTCTACCGACAAAATAGGTCATAAATACGGCACTCATTGTCAACTAATCCAAGACCAGTATGTTGATCTCGACAAACGTCTTGCCGACTTCTTCAACTTCCTCGACCAAACTATCGGCAAGGGACAGTATCTCGTATTCCTCAGTGCTGACCACGGAGCGGCAAACAATATTCTGATGAATCAGGAACATGGTATTCCTGCCGGAGGATTTTTCTATCAAAAGGATTTGAAAGAACTAAATGCCTATCTGAAGCAGAAATATAACACTACCGCAGATTTGGCACGCTACATCATGTCGTACAACGTGGTGCTTGACCATGAGGCTATAGCAAAGGCTGGATTGAAACTGCGCAAGGTGAAAGCAGACGTTGTGGAATATTTCCAGAACAAGGACTATGTGGCTTATGCCGTGGATATGGACAAGGTTTCAACATCTACCATTCCTTCTGTAATAAAGGAGAAAATTATCAACGGATATTGCCGCAAGCGCAACGGCGATGTGCAGCTAATCATGCAGCCGGGATGGTATGAAATCTACGGTGACAAAATTGATGCCGGAACTACTCACGGTGAGTGGAACCCTTATGACGCTCACATCCCGTTCTTGATGATGGGTTGGGGCGTGAAACCTGGCAAGACAAGCCATCCTACTTATATCACAGATATCGCTGCAACTATCTGCAACCTCGTGCACATCCAGATGCCTAACGGATGTATAGGTAATGCTGTGGAAATGAAATGAAATGAAATAAAATGATAATGATATAAAAAGCTCAAGGTGCCGGAAGTGACAGATTTGTTCACTTCCGGCATTTCTTTATTATAACAAACCCTAAAACTATGGCATAGAAAAGAAAAGACTTGCATAATAAAATGTTTTTCTTTAATTTTGCCAAAGGAATACTATTAAAGAATAATCAAATATAAATACAAATGGCAAAAACAGACGACAACATGGCTGCTGCACAGGAGGGTAAGCTGAAAGCCCTGCAGGCTGCCATGGCAAAAATAGAAAAAGACTTCGGCAAGGGGTCAATTATGAAGCTCGGCGACGAGAAAGTGGAGAATGTTGAGGTTATCCCAACAGGAAGTATTGCCCTTAATGCCGCTCTCGGCGTGGGAGGCTATCCAAAGGGAAGAATCATCGAGATTTACGGTCCGGAGAGTAGCGGTAAGACCACTCTCGCCATCCATGCCATCGCTGAATGTCAGAAGGCTGGCGGTATTGCTGCCTTCATCGATGCGGAGCATGCCTTCGACCGTTTCTATGCGGCAAAACTTGGTGTGGACATCGACAACCTGTGGATTTCGCAGCCGGACAACGGCGAACAGGCTCTTGAGATTGCCGACCAGCTTATCCGGTCTTCGGCTATCGACATCCTCGTGGTAGACTCTGTGGCAGCCTTGACTCCTAAAAAGGAGATTGAGGGCGACATGGGCGACAATGTTGTGGGTCTGCAGGCTCGACTGATGAGTCAGGCTCTAAGAAAGCTCACATCTACAATCAGCAAGACAAACACCACATGTATCTTCATCAACCAGCTGAGAGAGAAAATCGGCGTAATGTTCGGCAATCCCGAAACTACAACTGGTGGTAATGCCCTGAAGTTCTATGCCAGCGTGCGTCTCGACATCCGTCGCGTTACGGCAATCAAGGACGGCGACCAAGTAATAGGAAACATGACTCGCGTGAAGGTGGTAAAGAACAAGGTGGCTCCTCCTTTCCGCAAGGCAGAATTCGAGATTATGTTCGGCGAAGGAATATCAAAAGTTGGCGAGATTCTCGACCTCGGCGTGGAGTACGGCATAATACAGAAGAGTGGTTCTTGGTTCTCATATAACGGCAGTCGTTTGGCACAGGGTCGTGATGCAAGCAAGGCTCTATTGAAGGACAATCCGGAGCTTTGCGAGGAACTCGAAGCTCAGATTATGCAGAAGCTGAACGACAATAAAGAATAAAGGGTTCTTTGTTGTCTTAAAATATATTTGTTATATGACCGCTTTCTCTAAAATGCGCCGCAAGCGCCAGCAACTCCCACAAGAAGAGGCTATACATATTTTATGTCATGCCACTTCGGGGGTTCTGTCTGTTATAGACACCAACGGCTATCCATACGGAGTGCCTCTCAGTCATGTCTATACCGACGGCAAGATATATTTTCATTCTGCCGTAAGCGGACATAAAATTGACGCTATACATAACGGCGAAAAGGCTTCTTTCACCGTAATCGCCCAAGACGAGGTGCATCCAGAAACCTTCACGACCCACTTCCGCAGCGTTATCTGCTACGGAAGAGTGAGGATAGTAAAAGAAGAGACGGATAGACTTGCAGTTCTACGCCTACTTGGCAAGCGGTATAACCCAGACGAAGCAGCATTACAGCATGAGATTGACAAGGACTTCTGCCACATTGCCATAATAGAATTCACTATTGAACATATCACCGGCAAGGAGGCAATAGAACTTGTAAGGAAAAGACAGACAGGAGAATAATTGTATTTTCATAACATCAATAAATGCTTTCAATACATAAAGGTAAATAAAAAAATCCCGCAGTTGAAAAAGCTGCAGGATTTTTTTATAAATTGTCTTTAACGACATGATGTTTTATTACTCTGTTCAGATGTTTTATCTATTGATATGAACTTTCTTACTTCTACCATTTTCAACTTTAATATAAATACCAGATTTATCCGGAGATCCGATAAGCCTTATTCCCTCAAGAGAATAATAGACAGCATTTGCTTTGTCAGTCGTAATATTATCAATGCCTGTAGAAACATCTATTTTTGCGAGATTTGATTTGAGAGACTCTCCTAAATTCTGGTAAACTACCGTTACATAGTATTCAGCACTTTCTTTCGTCTCATCGGTGTACTTACATTCGGCAACAGGAGTTGCATTCAGCAAGTCTCCATTGCGGTAAATGTTGTATCCGAGGATAACAACAGGTTCTGGATTTGCCGACATGAACGTTACGTCGTCGATGAGCAGTGCAAGCTTGTCGTTTGAAACGCAACGTATAGCAAAGCGTGTTGTTCCCTCAGGCAGTTCATACGTATATTTTGTCCATTCTGCCGGAACCTGAACCTTCTCTACTAACTCAAAATCCTTTTGTGTCAAGTTCTCGCCTTCGGATGTTGTCGTGTAGAACTCAAACTCTTCCAATCCGTATTGGCTGGTTATTGACCTTGCATAGAAAGAAACCGTCTGCTTACCAGTAGAGAGTGAAGGCGAAATTGCCCAGTCATCATTCTTTCCGCTGTATGAAGCCCATGACGAAAGGCATTTTGTGCCAGACATCATATCGTATCCAAGATTTATGCCATCATACGAAGAATCGAATACAAGATAAGCCTTTTCGCTGTTAGCATTTGGATATTTTACCTCCAGACTATATGTTGTCTTTCCATCAGCGTCGATAAAGCTCCATCCCGGCACATTGTCAACTGCAAACGATTCGCAGTTTTCAAACGTTTCCTTTGTTGGTGCAGTAAAGCCCGCAGTACTTGGTGCAGTCCATGTAAGATTAACCTTATCACCTTCGCGCTTAGCTTTTAAGTCTGTAATGGCAGGTGCATCAGTACGATTTACACCAACTTGACAAGCGTTAGAATTGTTACCCGATTCCATATCTTCATTCCAAACGACGTTTACTGTATAATCAACGTTTTTGTCAAACAGAGCTGTAGCCTTGTCGGTGAATGACACAATGCATGTATTTGCAGGATGCAGAGTGCTGCCTGTTGTGGTATTAATCAATTTTCCGTCTCTGTATAGTTCAATGGTATAACCGGAAGCATCCTCATAACCGTCGTTAGTCAGATAAGCATCCAATTTTATGTTTGCTCCTACATCTACGGATTTTGGTGATATAATACCGTCCACAGAAATATCTTTTGACTTTCTGTCTTTCAGCTGGATATTGCTGACGTATGTAGAGTATGATGTTTTGTTCGTTTCAACTTGAAGTCCGAATTGTACCGTTTTTCCAATGTATTGGCTAAAATCCATGAGATATGTCATCCATCCGTTACCCTCGTTGAGTGCAATTGTCTTGACAGTAGTAAACTCAGTTGACTCACTACTCTTTACCTTTACATTGAGTTTATTGATATTCGGATTCTGTTTTCCGTCGCTACCGTCATATTCGTATACCGACATGCTGAGGAATGGTTTTACAGCTCCCGTAAGATCTATTTTTCCTGACATGAGTATTCCGCCATCTCCCTTCTCTTCAGGGTCGAAAGAGAATACATAAGAATTCTCATCTATCGGATATGTTCCCCAAAATCCGCTACCGTCTTGTCCGTAGGAATGTTCAAGTTTTCCTTCTGTCAATGGTTCCAGGAAAGGCAAATAGTAAGGAGTGCCGACAGGCACTAAGTCTGTTACACCCGGATGTTCTGTATTCTCTCCCCTTGCAGTTTTACCAACAATCATATAATTGACGAAACGCTGTGTCCTGCCGTCAAGGGCATCGGTAGTAAACGTTGTACCGTTTGTCTCTCCTACCTTATTCTGAGTGTTGTCGTAAATAACATAGCTGATAAGGTCTGGGTTGATGGAATATCCGTCGATGTCTTTATCCAGACGACTCCATGACAATGTAACTTTGCCGGTATTCCCGTCTTCTGTAAGTTTTACATCTTGCGGTGTACCTGCATAGTTGGTTCCAATATAGCAGTTCTTCGACAAAATTTTGCCGGCAGTGCCGTCGTTGCTGTATGCACAGAAGAAGAATGTCATATAGCCAGACTCAGAGTATTCAGCATTGTATTCAAGTTCCTGTCCTGGCTGAACATTCTCGAAAGTCTTTATCACGCCTTTCGTGCTTCTAATCTCTAGTTTCGACATCGACTGTAAGGCTTTGCCCGAAATATCCTCTGTCGGGGCGGTTACAGATATCTTCAGTTTGTTAGCACCGTTGTAGTCGGGAGTGAATGTTACAACCGGCTCCTTCGGCGAAGTGCTGCAGACTCCGCTCTCGATGCTGATATTGTCAAGATACATTGTAAATCCACCTTTAGAGCTAATGCCGTGGAAGCCGATATTATGCAAACCGTCTTCTGTCGGTTCGATTTCAACTTCGCAATGTTTGAATTCTGTATTCTTTATTTCGAAAGGTTCAACGACAGTTTGTGTCATGGCAGATGCCTCTGCAATGTTGCCGAGCTTCACTTCAAGGCGTTCCGGACATTCAGCGGCTTCACACTTGTAATCAAACGATAGCTTGTATTTGCTTCCCTTCTTCATGTTTATAGAAGGACTGATAAGCCAGTCGTCCATATCCAGATTGTCGTTCCAGTCGATTTTCACGAAACCGCCTTGCGACCAGCGCCAATGCTTGCCGTCGTTGTTTGAGTCTACAATCATAAATTTCTCGACATCCATATATGTGTCGAAAGTAAAATTAGTAGGGAGGTCTATCGTTCCGAGAGGTACAGAATTCGACTCACCCTCAACAGACCGCGCATCTTTTTGGATAGCAGTAACGAAATAGCAATAAATGGTGAAGTCGTCTGGCGCATCAATCACGTCCTGACAGCTTGTCTCTTTCAGTCCTGTGGCGATAATCTTGTTGTCGGGAGTTCTTCTTACCTCGTAAGTTACCTCATTAGGGTCAAAGTATCCACCATTGGCACTTTTTGTTACAGCATCCCATTTTATCGTATTTACATTTCCGGTGCGTTTAACCCACACATTTCTTACACGATAAGGAGCATCATATCCTATATATTTTTTAATTGTAGCCTCTGAACCTTTTCCGGCATTATTTTCGAGGTAGACCGTGAATGTATAACTACCGGAATTTGGAACGCTGAGCGGCACACTTACCGCAGCTCCAGCTTGTGTAGTTCCGCTGGCAAGAGTTTCGTCGTTGGACATTACATAATAGGTAAGGTCTCCTGTAAGTTCTGTTCCTCCGTAATTCAACGACGGAGCGTCAAACGACAGAGTACCACTTAGCGAAGCATCGCTGAAGTTGAGTTTCAGATTTTCCGGAGCAGCCGGAGCATTGTTGTCAGCCATTGGGCTGCCAGTCCACAGGGCTGTAAGCTGAGCATTTTCAGGAATCTCACATACATAGTCGGGATAGTATTCCTGAAGGTCCACTCTGTATATGGAATTCTCATAGTCGTTTGACACGCTGATATAGAAATTGTCGGTATTAGGGTCGATATATCCTGCCGATTTGTATGTCAAATCAACTCCGAGGAAGCCGACCATGGTAGCATCTCCTGTAGTTTTGTCTATGGTATACAGGTTTGATTGTGTATCGATGCCATACATCGTGCCTTCTTTGGATATTGCCATTATGGCATAAGGCGATGTAACCTTGCATATCGTGGATGTTCTTGTCAATGTGTTGATATCCATCGTTCCCAACTCATATCCATTGGCATTTTCATTAAAGAAACATCCGTAAATCTTGTTGTCAGTCGGATCAACAGCCATCGAGTATGCAAGCATATTGTTCGGAAGATCATTTTGGTATCCAAGCATATCCCAAACCTCAGCATCATATAGTCTACCAAGATTCATCGTGGATCCTAAGACATCCTGCTGATAGGCACAGTAAAATCTGTTGCCAGATTTTATTCCGCCAAGTGAAGAGTTCAAACTGTTGTCGATTTTCACAGGCGTAAGACTTTCTTGTCCGGCTGCGAACTTGAAAATGCCCATGCCTTTGTCTTCCCATCCGTCGTAGTAAACGGCATTTCCCTCAAACACGAGTGGCGTCTCGCTTTCAGCTTTGCGCTTTGAACGCTTTAAACTGAATTTGTTTCTGCCAGACAGTTTTTTCTTTGCCCAAAAGAATTCATTTGTCTTTTGACTTCTGATTCTTCCCAATAGCGGGTTCTTTTTGGCTAAGAGCGACTTGCTGTTTCCTCCCAGCGGCTTTGTATTGTCGGCATAAGCCGGCAGCTCAGCTATAAGGAAAACAAGAAGAAAGCCGATAGCCCAAAATGTGTTTTTTAGATGAAAGTGTCTCATTGCTTTACTTGTTTTGTTGTTAAACTCGCTGCAAATATAACAAAAAGACTTTTTTCAATTCACAATTTAATGCGATTGGTTATGCGGATTTATAAAAACGATAAACAAAAAAACGGGTTAAACCCATTTAATTAATACATTTTGTGAGTTTTCTATCAGTGTTGCTTACTTATTAGCAGCCATCTGTTTGTAAATAGACGGTGTCATTCCCGTAAGATTCTTGAAGGCGGAATTGAAAGAAGACAAGCTTCTGAAGCCAACGCTTTCGGATATAGCAGAGATAGTGAATTTTGAATATTCCGGGTCTATTGTCAATCTCTTTCTTGCCTCACCAACTCTTTTTTCATTAACGTAGACATTAAACGATTTACCCTTCGACTCGTTTATTACCTGCGACACATACGCTGTGTTGCTGTTTATCATACTGCTGAGTTTTTGCAGCGTGAAATCCTTGGCACAAAATGTTTCTGGCTTAGACATAACTTCGTCTATTTTCCTTAGCAGTTCGTCTTTTATTTCATTACTAAGACCAGAATGTTTATATTTAGGTTTATCCTCTTGAACCTGCTTCTGCTTGTCCTTTTCGTCTTTGGCACAGTTTGCTGGGATATCGACTTTTTGTCCTGTTCTTTGAGTGAGCATCTCTTGCTGTTCCACCACTTCTTTATTCAGCATGAAAAACATTTTGTTTCTTTTCAACGTTCTGTATCTAACTATAAGTGTTATCACAAACAATACTGCCAAAACCAGTAGTGCTGCTGATATCATTTTTATAGTGCTCTTTTGTTTTTCTACCAAGCTCTCTCTATCTTTTATTTCCTGTTGGCTTCTTGTATGTTCCATCTTGAACAGCATGGAAGACATCTGGCTATACATCTTTATGCTCATTGCCGAGTCTTGCAGATTGAGATACATTTGTTTGTATTTCAAGGCTTTTCCCGTGTTGCCAGATTCCAGAAACATTCTTTCCATGTTTTTCAATGCATTTATCCTTTTGTGCACGATATTGGCTTTTGAGGCTACATCATAGTATTTCATCAGATAAAGGAACGACGAGTCTTTGATGCCTGCCCTATTGTATGCAGCATATATTTCCTGCAATGCAGAACATTCCAGTAGTTCCTTTTTGTCTGCAATCTTGTCAGCTATGACAAGGGCTTCTTTCATCTGGTCTATGCCAGCCGTATGTCCGTTTTTCATTGACGATATTGTGCCGCCAAGCAGTTTCAGGCAATAGTCATAAAGCTTAATATATTTACTTGAGGCTGAGGGGCGTTCTTTTTTCATTTCGTCATAAAGAGCCACTGCCTTTTTAATATTCGGCACATACAGATAAGCAGAGATTGCATTGTTGAGCATCTGAAAAAGTTTGTCTTTATCCTGACAATTTCTTCCTGTCTTCCATGCTTGTTCATAGTAGAAGGAAGCTTGATGGTAGTCGTCGTACATACCGTAAACCACTCCGATATTGTTATAGGTAGTAGAAAGCAGAACTTTGTCATTCAATTCTGTTGACAATCTGTATGCTTCAGACAATTCGTATACTGCGTTAAGCAGAAAGTTTTTTTTGTAACTTATTCTGTCGCCATACAAGTGTGCCGAGGCATAGAGTCTTTTCTCTTCATCTGTATCATCCGGCTTTTCCCTGTTATACACAATTTGAAATATAGGATAAGCTTTTTCGAATTTTCCCTGTTTGTAATACGACACTCCCGTATCAAACAGCTCTCTGCTGCTCAAATGCGAACATTCTTGCAGCAGTTTATCGAATTCTATATTACTTTTAGCACAGATCACTTGTGGCATGATTACTGATATAATAATCAAGACACGCAGTTTGAATATATTTGTCACTGCATTTCTTATAAATATCATAATATACGGAATTGTTGTTGCCATAGTGGAATAAGTGTTTATGTTTTTATATAATTCTACTGAATATGCAAATTTACACAAAGTTCTTATAATAACAACTCTTTTGAAGAAAGAAATTCAAAGTTTTATATTATTCTTCAGCTTCAAAAAAACTGTTTTTTTTTATAACTCTTGCTTATCAAAATACTTGAGCTAAGTTCTGTTTCAATGACATAGTAGAAAACGAAACGAGGTTCACAAGTCTGTGTTTCATCAACTTGCGAACCTCATAAATGCTTAAACCGTTTGTATGCTTATTTTCTCACCTTTCTGTTCTCCGTCCTCCCGTCGGCATACTGCATCTTCACGATGTTTATTCCCGGCTGTGGAGCATGTAGCCTTGTGCCGTTTATATTATAATAGGTGATGCTGACTGGTTGCTCTCCCGTATTGGCGGCAGCAACATTGTCGATTCCGTCGGTAGTAGAAGTGATGTCGAGCGTTGCACCGGCACCGTTGCTCTCGTTGGTCAATACCTCCTCAACAAGATTGCTGTCGTAAGCCTTCAGCGTGTAGTGGTCGGCCGGGATGAAATAGTCGGCGCTGCCAGAACGGCTCTGGAAATCCTTGGCATTAAGGTTATTCACCGTCGTGATGTTATAGTCTTTCTTGCCGCTCTTTGTGGCATAATTTTTCCACGGAGTCTTCTTTGCAGCATCGCTGATGAATGCGCAAGCCTCTACATAAATGTTTGACTTGTAGCCGTAGCCTATGCAGTAGTTGGCATTGGAGCTGCTGTAGAGGCAGTTTTGCACGTGCACCTGTCCGTATCTCACTCGAGGCATACGCTCGGAGCATCCCTCGTCCCACCAGCAGTTGGCAAAGGTAGTCTTCAGATGTCCGTTGTCCTCCGAACGGTTGTCGCTGTTTCCCCACAAGTCGCAGTTGCGGTGGTCGTCGGCACCGCCGCTGCCTCCAGCCCACGGTTCGATGAAATAGCGGAAGCGGCACCAGGTAACACAAATATTGTCGGAACCGTTAACGCAGTCGAAGTTGCCGTCCACTCCGTCTTGAAAGTCGCAGTGGTCCACCCAAATATACGAGGAGCCGGCCAATGTAAGATTGTCGTTGCCGTCGATGTCATAAGCTCCGGCACTTTTGAACGTGAGGTTCCGCAATATGATATTCTTACAGCTGGAAAGTTGCAAAATACCAGTTTCACTCCCTTTCGATGAATGTTTCGGATTTACGAGAGCCGAACCTTTCATTCCGTATACAGTTTTATTCTGAGCGCTTTTCACACTATTCAGTCCGGAGAATTCAATCTCGCCCTCAACATATATTATTTTCTTGTCTGTTCCCTTCAGGGCATTCATCAGTTCCGTCTTCGTCTTCACGGTAACCTTTGTTCCGCCCTCGCCGCCTGTAATTTTTCCGCCAACTGTACCCCAACCCACAGGAGCGTTAAGGTCGTAAGGCGATAGATTGTCAGTCCATCCGGCATAGACAGATGATGTTTCCGCTACCATCAAGACAAGGGCAAAAATTTTTGAAATAAACGATTTGTTCATTTTAGTAGTTTTATATTTCATGTAATAATTTAACTGTAAAGGTTTTTGATAGGCAAAGTTATAAAAAAAGAGGACGTATAACAAACATACATCCTCTTTTTTATTTTTTTTATAAAATATCATCCCTCTACAGGCTGTTTTATCTCACCATCAGTATTTACAGCTTCAATCAGCTTCACGGCATCCACATACTGTGCAATACCCTCTGCCACCTGCTTTGCATCGCGCATGGCGAGGACTACGGTAGACGGACGGTTCACTACGTCGCCACCGGCAAACACACCCTTGCGGGTTGTCATTCCGTAAGGCTTTTCGCGTGTCAACACATATCCGCGGTCGTCTACGTCGATGCCCGTTGTTGTGGATACGATGCGACTTGCCGGAGCGGATCCGACAGCCATTATTACGAAGTCGGCAGGCTCCGTGCGGCGCTGTCCGTCCTTTGTCTCGATGACAACTTCGTTGAGCGTACCGTTGTCGTCGTGAATCTCCAAAACGCTCGACTCCCAACTGAACTTCACGCCTTCCTCTACCGCCTCGTCGTATTCGGAGCGCAGCGCACTCATATCATTTATTGTGCGGTGGTAGACAATCTCCACATGACTTGCCCCCATACGCACTGCAGTACGGGCAGCGTCCATTGCCGTGTTGCCACAACCGATTACATAAACGCGGTTGCCCTCGTGTACCACCACTTCGTCGCGGCTCAAATTACCCTCGTTGTAGAGGCTCACACGGCGCAGGAACCATATAGCCTGGCGCACGCCCTTCAGGTCGCAACCCGGAATATTAAGTTTCTTAGGCTTACCCGTTCCCGTGCCCATAAAGATGGCGTCATACCCCATCTCAAAGAGTTTGTCTATAGTCAAATCGTCTTTTCCTACAGTTGTGTTGCAGTGGAACACCACACCCAGTTCCTCGATTTTCTTTATCTCGCGGCGCACAATCTCCTTCGGCAGTCGGTATTCCGGAATACCGAACATCAGTACTCCTCCCGGCTCCGGTTCCATTTCGAAGATTTCCACATTGAAGCCCTGTCGAGCCAAGTCGCCGGCAATGGTAAGTCCGGCAGGACCGGAACCGATAACGGCAACCTTTCCACGGGTCTTAGGCAAGAGCTTTTCGCGGATAAGCCCCATATCACCGTCGAAATCGGCAATAAAGCGCTCCAGCTTACCAACCCTTATCCCTTGACCTTTCTTGTTCAGCACGCAGTGTCCCTCGCATTGTTTCTCGTGAGGACACACGCGACCACAAACAGCCGGCAGGTTACTCTTGTTGTTAATGATATTCATAGCGTTACCGAGGTTTCCCATCGACAGCTCATGAATCCAGTCGGGAATATCATGACTGATAGGGCAACCCTTCTTACACTGCGGCACTTTGCAGTGGAGGCATCGCTTTGCCTCATTGATTGCCTCGAGCATGGTATAGCCCCCGTTTACTTCTTGAAATAATTTATTTTCTTGTTCCATATTTTTCCGTTACCTAATATTGATAATAAGTTATCGTAAATTATACATTCTTTACCAAATCTGTGAAATCAGACCAACTATCAACTTTAAATCCACGTATATCACGAACAGATTTTTTAAACCAATCAATCTTAGAAAGTTGCATAACAGTTTTAACCAAAGAGGTCAGATCATCCGTTTCACAAAGATATGTACTCCCCTGTACCCACTCAAAACCATTTTGCATTAACATTTGCTTGATTTCAAAATAGGCATTATTATACGGTTCGCCATAATTCTCCTGTAAGGCAGATACAGACATATCAAAACTTAACGCATACATAATTATTTGTCTACGGGTTTAAATAAATCTTGATATCCAAAATAAATTGTACCATTATCCGTTCTTGCAGAAATCACAATTCCTACAAATGGATTTTTCTCTACTTCTATTACCTCTCCGCTTGTCCAATTCGATAAATTTGTCAAATCCGGAGATATTAAAACTCTATCACCTAATCTCATAGTCAAACTTATTTTTTTTTGCAAAGATAATGCAA
>DBKQ01000036.1:0-490 GCA_002298545.1 Prevotella sp. UBA746 | reverse complement strand
TATCTTATGCAAAGATAATGTAAAAATCCGATTAAGCGAATAGAATGAGAATTTATTATCATTCTTGAGCGGAAGGATTTTATCCAAAAATCCGATTAAGCGAATAGAATGAGAATTTATTATCATTCCGCAAGTTCAATAGAAATGAGAAATATATGCTAATTCTTGGAAAAGTGTAGAAAATACTGCAATTTTTGTCTTTACAAGATAGATATATCTTAATTATACAATGTTTTAAGGGTTGTAAAATGATTGTCCTTTGTTTTTTATGTTTATCGCCCGAAACAAGTAAAAATGCCGAAGGCATTGACGTTGTGTCGGCATATTTCTGTCGAGAATTCGTTCTCGTAAAAGAAATATGACAACACTGCGGCTACCCCGAGGAACGAGGGGTTTACTTGGTTCGGGGGTTTTTATTGTATTTGTCTAAAAAATTCTATCTAACTTCAGATAATATACATTCTGAATATCAATAGTTCGTTAAAATTTG
>DBKQ01000062.1:8135-16044 GCA_002298545.1 Prevotella sp. UBA746 | reverse complement strand
GAGCGTGAGGATTTTATCTAAAGGGGAGGCGGGGGAGGGGAAGATTATAAATCCGAAACCTGAATAAGTTATAATACAAACATGAACGAATTTATTTCTCCAACTCAACGAAAAGTCTGTCGAGCGCCTCATCCGCATCCCGACTCTCTTCGAGAAGCGAAACAAACTTACTGCCGATTATTGCACCGGCAGCGTTTTCCTGTGCCGAGAAGAGAGTCTGACGGTTGGATATTCCGAAACCTATCATTCTTGGATTCTTCAGATGCATTGAGTTTATACGCTTGAAATATTCCTGCTTTGCCTCGCCGAACGACTGTTGTGCGCCCGTTACGCTTGCCGACGACACCATATAAATAAAACCACTCGTATTGTCGTCAATCTTTCGTATTCGTTCATCGCTTGTTTCGGGGGTAATCATCATTATCACTCTAATGCCGAATTCATCGGCAAGCGGTTTTATGTCTTTCAGATAATCATCGAAGGGTAAATCGGGGATTATGACGCCCGACACTCCAGCATCCCTACAACTATCGAAGAAACGGCGAAAGCCATAGTGCATAACGACGTTGAGATATCCCATAAGTATAATCGGCATCCTTATCTCATCCTTCACCTCGACTAACTGAGAAAAGAGTAGGCGCAGAGTCATACCATTGGCGAGTGCATGCGTTGCAGCCGACTGAATAACGGGGCCATCGGCGAGCGGGTCGCTAAACGGGATACCTACCTCCACCATATCTATGCCGTGGCGTTGCATTGCCCTCAGCGTATCGGCTGTGCCGGAAAGGGTTGGCGTACCGGCACAGAAATAAAGCGACAAAAATTTTTTGTTGTCTGTGTTGTCTCTGAATAGAGAGTCTATCTTGTTCGTGTTATCAATCATCTTTCAAAAGTCTGATAAATTTCCTTATCTTGTCAACATCCTTCACAGCCGGCTCGGTTTCAAACCTACTGTTTATGTCTACTCCTGCAAACATAGGATGTTTTATTTTCCTTATCTCCACGGCATCGTTGATGTCTATGCCTCCGCTCAAGAGGAACGGGATATTACCGTCGTAAGCATCGAGCAATGACCAATCGAAATGCCTTCCGTTGCCGCCAGCCTCATCGCCCTTCGTATCGAAGAGCAGCATGTCGGCGTGTCCTTCATATTCGCGCCATCGCTTCACGTCGTTCTCGCTCGCCATACTTATCGCCTTGATAATCTTCAGTCCCTTATGGATATCGGGGTCTACGCTCCGCCGCAGGTTGTCGATCATCACAGCCGACTCGTCGCCGTGGAGCTGAACATAGTCGAGATGGTAGTTATATATTCTGGTGATGATATTCTGTGGCATATCGTCTACGAACACCCCTACCCTAAGCGGGGTCTTATTATCGGCAGCCGACGTATCGTTTTGCCCCTCGCCTGCATAGTCAGGAATAATTCCGGCATTTGAGGAAATCATCCTAACGTATCTCTTACTTTGCGGAACGAAGATGAATCCTATCATGTCTACTCCAAGTTCTTCCACGGCGCGAATATTTTCCGGCTCACGCATACCACAAACCTTTATTATCATAGTAATCTTATTTTCAAATTTTTATTCCGAGCATCATCAGCGACAGGGCGGTTATCGTGTTGCAAGTCAGAGGATTTTGCTCTTTTTCGTTTTCATTCTCACTACAAAGATACTTGTTTCTTTTCATACCGCTGTCCTTTCCTCTCTAATTCTTTCAACATCTTTGATAAACTCCCCTAAAGCATCTCCCGGACTCGTGCTCCGCATGAATGTCTCGCCAATCAGAAAGCCGCTGTAGCCTACGGATATAAGTTCGGCTACGGTATGCGGATTTGAGATACCGCTCTCGCTTACCTTACAGATACCTGCCGGCAGTTTGTCGGCAAGGCGGAAGGAGTTTTCCACATCGGTATGGAAGCTGCCGAGGTTGCGGTTGTTCACTCCACACATATCCGGAAGCAAATCGACATAGTCGAGTTCTGCAATGGAGTGGATTTCGAGTAGCACTTCCATTCCGAGCTGATGTGCCACAGTGATGAGATGCCTACATTCTTTTTTCGTCAGGCATGCCGCGATGAGGAGTATTGCCGATGCTCCACATACCCGGGCCTCGTATATCTGATATTCATCAATGATAAAGTTCTTGTATAACACGGGGAGCGTTACTCCAGAGGTGCGTGCCTTGCGGATGAAACGGTCGGAACCGCCGAAGAAATTACTGTCGGTGAGTATGCTCAATGCCGAGGCTCCGTTCTGCTGATAACTCATGGGGATAACATCAGACTCTGCGCCTTCGTTTATCCACCCCTTCGACGGCGACTTGCGCTTGAACTCGGCTATTATGCCATAGCCGCTTTTCGTCAGCGAGGCTTTCATCGAGCTACATGACGGAAGGTCGCCTTTCTCTATCTGGTCGAGGAGGAATGACTGCGGAACCGACTGCTTCATCTTTTCCACCTCTCTTCTCTTGTATTCTATTATCGTGTCGAGTATATCCATAGTGTTATTCGTTTGTTATTTTTTTTCTTTTCTTCCCCTCCCCCGCCTCCCCTTCCAGGGGCGGAGCGGTTACTCTTGCTCTTGAAAATAATGTCTGTTACTTTTTTATTACTCTTGCTCTTGAGAAAACAAGCAGTTCATTTTTGTTATTCTTGTTCTTGAGAAAACAATATTTTTATCTTTTGATTAGATAAGGAAACTGCTCCGCCCCCGGAGGGGGAGGCGGGGGAGGGGAAGAAACAATAATCAATTGTAAATCTCCACGAACCTCCGTAATGCTTCAAGAGCCCTGCCGCTCTCGAGCGACTCTCTTGCCGCCTGCAAAGCATCGGCAAGCGACTTCTTTTTGTCTACCACCGTTATGGCAAATGCGGCATTGGCAAGAACAACGTTCTTTTGGGCTTCCGTGGAGCGGTTTTCCAGTATGCTGTCGAATATCTCTTTTGCTTCCTCAACACTGCTGCCGCCTTCGAGCTGCTGCGGCTCTACCCTACTGAACCCTAAATCCTGTGGTGAATAAACTTTCTCGCTCTCGTTTGTCTTCACCTTGAAATCGCCCGTCAGCGATATCTCGTCATATCCGTCGATACTGTTCACGATACCGTAGTCTACACCTATCTTCTGATAGACATTGGCATACAGTCGCATCTGACCCAGCGTGGCTACGCCAAGAAGCTGGCAACCGGGATGAGAGGGATTGACGAGCGGACCGAGAAGATTGAAGCATGTAGGAAACTGCAATGCCTTGCGAACGGGAGCAACCGATTTCATTGCCTTGGCAAACAAGGGGGCATGGAGGTAGGCAAAGCCGCTCTCGTCGAGACTGCGGTTTATCTTGTCTTCGTCGGCGGTGAACTTTGCTCCGTGTGCTTCTATCACGTTCGATGCACCACTTGTTGAGGTGGCGGCAAAATTACCGTGTTTCACTACCTTGTAGCCTGCTCCTGCCACCACGAGACATGAGCAAGTGGAAATATTGAAGGTGTTCTTCTTGTCGCCGCCCGTACCAACGATATCGATAAACCTGTCGCTCTTGATGTTTACGCCGATGCCGGTTTCGAGGATGCCGTCGCGAAAACCGAGCAGTTCGTCTACTGCCACTCCGCGCATCTGCATCGCTGTAAGTAGGGCAGCTATCTGTTCGCCGGAATATTCTCCGTGCGTTATACCGAGCAGTATATCTTTTGTCTCCGTTCTCGACAGTCTGCCGCCTGCCACCACATTGTTGAGTATTTCCTTCATTTCCATATCTTCTTCGTTTTTATAGGTTCTGAAACTGATTAAAGTAAAAATCGGGATAAAAAAATAAGGGTCTGCCGTAAGTACGACAGACCCTTTTGCTTCTTTATTCTTTTCTCTTTATTTACGCATAGGCTGTATTGCTCACGACTTCTTGAATCTTGAGTAACGCCACCACCATGCTGAAAATAGAGTATTCATCATAATTTTGTTTATTTTATCAATTCGGTTGCAAATATACAGAGTTTTTCAATACTAACAAACTTTTTGATAAATATTTTGCACTTTTTCTCAAAAACATTTTGGTTCTTCATCAATTTATGTGGTGTTTTAGGCAAAACACTGGCAGCGTTTAGGCGAAACACCCGAAGCGTTTAGGCGAAACGTCGACGGTATTTCTATGCTGCACCTTTGGTGCAGCATAGAAGCACAAAAGATGCCACTACTTTTTATCATCGATTAATCGTAGTTTTAGTAAATGTGAGACGATAGATGATGATAACGAGAGAGGAAGAAATGACAAAAAGAGGCATCTCCACCGAAATGAAGATGCCTCTTTATAGGAATTATATGTAAGTTCTATTACTTAACGAATTTCTTGCCGTTCTGGATAAGGATACCCTTAGCGTCCTTGCCAACACGCTGGCCAGCGAGGTTGTAGATAGGAGCATTGGCGTTGAACTTCTCTGCTGTAACATCGTTGATGCTTGCAGACTCAGGATCCTTTGCAACGATAACATTGCGGAGTTCCCATGTTCCAGCAGCAGCATCAGAGCTCAGATACTTGAAACCAACCTTGATTGTCTTACCAATGTAAGAAGCGAGGTCAACTGTAGAAGTCTCGAATGAAGAGAAGCTCTTGCTTTCTGGAATCTCCGGGTATGTGATACCTGAAAGCTGTGTCCATGCACCATCCTTTACCTTTACCCATACAGTAGCCTCATCTGCTACATTACCGAAATACTTAGAGATTGCCTGGTCGAAGTACAGATTGCAAGCTGTCTCTGAAGCTGGAATGTTGATCCATGGAGAAACGAGCCAGCTCTCTGAAGCGAAATTCTTCTGAACGTATGCAGAAGCCTTAGCACACTTGTAGCTTGCATCTATCTTCCATACATAAGAAAGACCTTCGCCAAGGTTCACGTCATCTGTTGTGAACGAACCGAAACCTGTCTCGAATGTTTCCTTATAAGGAGCTGTTACTTCATCAAGAACTGGAGCTACGACAGTAAGTGTGTACTTTGCAGAACCTGCAGAATACTCGTCGTTTTCAGGAGCAGAAGCTGTGATTTCTGTTGTTCCAAGGGCAAGAACACTGACAGCACCTGTTGCTGCATCTACTGTTGCTACAGCCTCATTGCTTGAAGAGTATGTAACTGCTGCCGTTGTCTCTTTTGTCAGAGTTGGAGCTGTGAATGCTGCACCGAGAGTTGCTGTTGCCTCTTTCTCGCTGAAGGCAAGATTTGGAGCTTTCTTTACAGGAGCATCAGACTTCTGATATGTTACGGTAATCTTTGAGATTCCGGCATTGCTCTTCGTGATATTACAAGCGATGTCTACTGAGTTCAAAGAACCTGTCCATGTTCCGTCAGCATAAGTACCAACTGAAGACTCGAAGCTGCTACCAACCTTTGTGTCAAAAACAATACTTGTTACGACATTGCCCTCTGGAGCTGCAATGTTCATGCTTGATTCTTTATAGAAACGGAGGATGTTACCGCCTGATGCTGCCCACCAACGGGTGTTGCCGTTAAGGGTAAGGGTTACATTTCCTTCCTTACAAGTGGTTGGATTTGGATTGTAATCCTTTGCCGAACCACTCATTAGTGTCATACCATAAGCAGTCTCACCGGTGAAGTCGAATGTCACCTCGTCTGCAAATGTGCCCATTGTCATAAACAATGAAGCAAGAAAGAGTAAAGTTTTCTTCATAATCAATTAAATTAAAATTTTACTAATAGTTTTTGATAAGTATTGCAAAGATAGGATTTTTATCAATACAATCAACTCTTTGGGATGTTAAATTTGGGTTAAGAAACTGTTATACACGAAAAAAGGAAGTACTTTCAGGTACTTCCTTCCTATTTTGTGAAACAAATGTTACAATTATGGTTTTATGATAACCATAATTTGTCATTTCTTGATTACTTTGTCCACCATGGTCTTGCCATTAGAGAATGTCATCTTGCGGATGCTTATTCCTGTTGACGGAGCGGAAAGCTTACGTCCGTCGAGTGAGTAATACTCTATCGACTTCACTTCCGACTGCTGCACGGCTGATGATATTCCCGATGTGCTGCAAACAGGATAGTATTCGTCTACAGAAGTTTCGGCATCCGCATTCTGAGCCTTAACGATGTTCTCAACAAGTGAGTTCATATAAACCTCAAGGTTGGTGTACCATTCCTTCTGGTCGATAGTGTATTTTGCAGCATCGCTTGCATCATTAGGATTCAAGCCGTTGGCTATCTCCCATGCGTCTGGAATACCGTCCTTGTCGGTATCGAAATTGGCAGGACGAGACTCTGAGGTCAGCTCCGGATAGCTCACTGTCGTTGCATCCTGGGTAGCTGACGATGGGTCGTTTACTGTATCTATGATTCCGGCAACCTTGCAATGTGAGGAATTATAGGTTGTCGTTCCGTTTGTTGCCTCCTCTACATAGCGCACGTCGCAGGCATCACGATACAGACTTGCTCCGCCATACGCCAACACCTTCTCGTATGCCTTCTGTGCGGAATGGGTGGTTACATCGCCAGCCTCGATAGGAGCGTCGAGCTTTATCTTGATACAGTCCACACCGGTGGCATCCTTTACGTATGTCTGGTCTTCACCATAGTAGTGCTTGGCATCCTGCATGTAATAGTCGCCGTTTATAACATTCTTCTGGTCGTAGATTACACCCTTCCAGTCGTAGTTCTCGGCTGACGAACCGGCTGCCGTAACATAGTTTCCGTGGATATAATAGCGGCTGGCATAGTTAGGGAACGGGTTATCGCCGCCATTTGATGCATCTGAGAATGAAACCTGCGTTACACGGGTCGTGTTCTTCGTGCCAGGACCTGCCTTGAAATAGTTGTTCACCATATTGATATATCCGCCACCAGGACCGCCATAGCAGCCGTTGCCGTTGCCCCAGTTATACATCACGCAGTTGCGGAAGTCTACTCGCTCTGCCTGGATGGAGTTGGCATAGAGGGTCTTGTCGTAGCCCGTCCAGTTATAGCGTGCGCCGTTGAAGCGTGGAGCACGGTTGTTCACATGAGCGATGAAGTTATGATGGAAGGATGCCGGCTTACCGCCCCAGATTCCGCCATAGCTATGGTCGCCCTTATCATGACCGGAGTTCAAGCCCTCGGCGAGCATACACCATTGCATGGTGAAGTTGCGGTTGTCGTAGAACGAGGCAAGTTCGTCGATACTCCACGACATGGAGCAGTGGTCGAGGATGATATTCTTGTGCTCACGTCCCCATGTTGTATCGGCTCCATCGTTCACGTTCTTCACCTGTGAACGGCGGAAGCGCAGGAATCGGATGATTACATTGTCGCATTTTGTCAGCTCCACGGTATAGTAGCGCAGAGTGATACCGTTGCCCGGAGCTGTCTGTCCGGCGATGGTGGTATTGGATGTTACCTGGAGGTTTGATTTCAGGTCGATGTATCCGCTTACGTCGAAGACGATAGTTTTCGGACCTGACTTCTTCAGTGCTTCACGCAGAGAACCCGAACCGCTGTCGTTGAGGTTAGTAACATGATATACGGTGGTCTTGCCGTTGGTACCACGACCTCCCGTCGTTGTATACCTGGCGAAGCCCTCTGCTCCCGGGAATGCCGGAACATTGCCCTGCGCAAAGGCTGCCGAAGCAACGGCAAGGGCAAAGATTGTAGAATATACCTTTTTCATTATTGTTTGATTTTAATAGATTTTGCTAATCATTGAAACTTTCAGACTATTGTTCTGCTAAAGAAATAAACTGATAGCTTTTCTTTCGTTGCAAATTTACACCTTATTATTTTATATGACAAGAAAAAACGGCAAAGGTTTGTTGCCGATGCCGTTTTTACGATTTTTTTATCAATTAATACTAATCGGATAACAGTTTTTTTCAATTATAACTGCTTAGTATAAAATTTTCAAGTTTCATATTTATATTCTTCCCCTCCCCC
>DBKQ01000062.1:0-8066 GCA_002298545.1 Prevotella sp. UBA746 | reverse complement strand
GGGCGGAGCAGTTACCTTTAAATGCTATAAAACTGCGGCGATAATGTCGAGATGACTCACCCTGAGAGCGGAGCAGTTACCTTTGATTGCTATAAAACTTGCATACTTGTCTGCATTTATTCGAAAACAATTTATTATTTATTCGACTTGCAAATGTTCGGAAACAATTCATTATTTATTCGACTTGCAAATGTTTCAACAACAAAAAGATCTACTCTCAAGCGGAAAGAGAAACCGCTTTTCCCCTGGAAGGGGAGACGGGAGAGGGGAAGATTGTAAATCAGAAAGTTCAGAAAAATATTTTTTATTTATTCAGAGCCTCTACATCATATCCCATCTGCTCCATCTCGAGGGATGCCCAGATGAACGGACCGACGCCTTTGCCGTCGTTGTCGCGGATTGGCTCGCTGATGTAATACTCAAACGAACCGTCGCGACGCTTGTTCTCCTTTACCTTTGGAGCTGCCTTGAGCACCTTTGCGCTTACGCCCGGACCAAGTCCTGACACCTCACAGCAACGGGTGAGAGAGATTGTCTTGTCGGGATTTACCTTAACGAAGTTGTTGAGGATACCCTTATAACCCTTGATTCCAGCCTCTTTCAGTTTACCGTCGAAATATCCAAGACGTGAGCCTTTCAGCAATACGTACGTGAACATTGACGATGCTGTTGCCTCAAGGTAGTTGCGGGAATCTTTCACGTCCATAACGTCATACCACAGACCGGTCTTCTTATCCTGATACTTCACTGTTGCCTTCATCACCTTGTTCAGCATGTCGACAAGCTCCTGACGATGGGCATAGTCGGCTGGCAGAGCGTCGAGGACCTCGAGGATTGCCATGGCATACCATCCCTGGGCACGCGACCATGTGTGCTGTGAGAGTCCTGTCTCCTTGTTTGCCCAGAACATCTCGCCTGTCTCGTCCCATGCGTGCTTCCACAAACCGGTCTTCTCATCGTATGTGCGCTTGAAGGTCTTTGAGATTTGCTCGAAAGAGTCGTCGTAATATTTCTTTGCTTTCTTCTCGCCTTTCAGTATCGGAGCTGCCATGGTATAGAACGGATGTCCCATATACACGCCGTCGAGCCATACCTGATAAGCATAGATTGCCTTGTGCCACCAAACGCCGTCGGTTGTGCGTGGCTGCTTCTCGAGCTGCTTGAAGATTGTCTTCAGGGCGAGTTCGTTTTTCTTCTCAGGGAAGAGCTGGTTGAAACGAAGCAGGAAACGTGCCGGACGGGTGTTGTCGAGGTTGAAAGCTGCATAGTCGTAGCCTGTGATATTTCCCTTCTCATCAATCATCTTTGCCGGATACTGCTTCAGGTAGTTGATGATACTCTCGTCTTTGCATGATTTATATGCATCGAGGAGAGACTCGAGTTCGATACCTGTAACATAGCCCCACTTAGGGTTTTTGGCGAAGTCGAGGTATACTGGATCCGGATTGCGCTGTATCTCCGACATTGCCATCCACTGGCTGTATGTCTTGTATGGTGCCTGCGAGAGTACCTGCGAACCGTTGATTGTTACGTTCTCGTAGTTTGGCTGGTCGGTCTGTCCGGTGATGTAGACCGGTTTGCTGTATACGCCGTCAAACTTACAGTTCTTCAGGTTGATATTGTGGATAGTGTTGCGGTCGTCGAAACCTACTATCATCACGCCGTACTTACTCTTCTGGCAGGTTACGTTCTCCATATACACGTTGCGCACTGTTGGATAGAATCCGCGGCGACCTACTTCCTTCGGCTCGTAGTTGGTATTGATCTTCAATACTGCCTCGCCACACTGACCAACTGTCACGTTGCGGAAATATACATTCTCGATAACTCCGCCACGGCATGAGTTTGTCTTGATACGGAGCACGCGCTCAAGGTCTGGACTATCCATCGTACAGTTCTCAACAAACACATTGCTGCATCCGCCGGAAATCTCCGAACCGAGCACTACGCCGCCGTGACCGTCTTTCATGTCGCAGTTGCGGATGATGATGTTCTTGCTCGGACGACCTACGTATTTTCCTTTTCCGCCCTCACGACCGTCTTCGTTGCGTCCGCTCTTGATAGCGATACAGTCGTCGCCGGTATCAAAGATACAGTTTTCGATGAGCACATTCTCGCATGACTCTGGGTCGCAGCCGTCGCCGTTAGGTCCGTGGTTCTCCACATGCACGCGGCGCACGGTGATGTTCTTGCTCAGCAGTGGGTGCATTACCCAGAATGGTGAGCGAATCATCTTGACACCCTCGATTAGGATACCGTCGCACTGGTTCAGGTTTACGGTCTGCGGGCGAAGTCCCTTCCACGGACCGAACACGCGCTTCTCTACCGGCACGCCTTCTTCTGCCATTTTCAGCAAGTCGGCACGTCCGCCAGGGTTCTGCTGCTTCTCCTTCACCTCCACGTCGCGGCTCTTTGGAGTCTTGCCGCTCATGAGCCACCATGTATCGTCGGACCCGTTTCCGTCGATTACTCCCTCACCGGTAATGGCGATGTCGGTCTCCTTGAAGGCATAGATTAGCGGAGAGTAGTTGATACAGTCGAGTCCCTCCCAACGTGTCTCGACGAGAGGATACAGACTGCGGTCGAATTCGAAGAATAGTGTTGCGTTCTTCTCGATTACCAGGTTTACATGACTGCGCAAGCGTATTGCGCCGGTTTTCCATGTTCCGGCAGGTACGATTACCTTACCGCCGCCTGCCTTTGAGCAGGCTTCAATTGCCTTGTTGATAGCTTTCTGGTTCTTTGCCGCTGTGTTCTTCAGCGAAGCGCCATACTTGGTGATGCTGAATGTGCGGTTAGGAAACTTTGGCTCTCTGATGCTCTGCTCCACCTGCTTGTATTCGGTATCCCATACGGATGCCATCATAGTGAGTGGGAAAAGCAGGCACAACAAGAATAGTGCATTTAGCTTTTTCATAAATTTTAGTTGTTGAATGTATTCGGTTTAAGTTTTTTATTCAAACGTTTGCAACATTATCTCTGCAAAGATACACATTATTATATATATACACTAAATTAAAACGCAAAAATAAGGATTATTTGCATTTTAAATCAGCTTTTACGGGTTTATTATAAAATCGAACTTATTGGATTTTCATGTTTTATGATAAGAAAAAACGAGGAAAAGTTTTGTCTTGACAGAAAAAGAAGTAACTTTGTCAAAAATCTGTCACTTATTTTAATCGACATTTATGAAAATATCAAACTACATCGGAAAAGTTTTGCTTTTATCTGTTGCCTTGGCATATAATCCTATTACGGTAAATGCAAAACCAAGAAGCAAACAACAGGCAAAGGCTATTGCTGAAAAGCAAGCAGAAAAACTCGGCATCGCTATAGACAAAAACTCGTCACGTATAAAGACAACGGGCTGGACTGCAGAGGCTGGTGAAGCTCCAGCTTTCTACATATTCTCTAACGGCAAGGATAAAGGATTCACCATTGTTTCTGGCGACGACCGGATGCCGGAAATCATAGGATACTCAGACAAGGGAAACTACGATGAGACAGACTTACCTGAAAACTATTTAAGCTTCATGAAGGCTTATTGCAATCTTACCGAGATGGTAACAGAAGGCAAGACACTGGCGATACAGAATATAGAGGAGGTGAAACAAAATATGAGAACAAATAAATCAACTGTTGTCGTCACTCCTCTTCTCGGAAATATTGAATGGAGCCAATATGCTCCCTTCAACAATATGTGCCCTTTATACGATGGAGTCAACAAGGCTGCTTCTGGCTGTGTAGCTACAGCTATGTCGCAGATAATGGCATACCACAAATATCCTGCCCAACTATCTGAGGATATTCCTGGATACGAAAAAGCATGGGATAAATATACTACTAAAGTAGAGACTATATCTAAGACTGACGGAGTATACGACTGGAACAATATCCTGGCAAAATATCCTTCAGGCGAATACACACAAGAACAAGCTGATGCCGTGGCTAAACTTGTCTTTCATTGTGGAGCAGCCGTACAGATGGGCTACGGCAAGACTTCCGGTGCTTACGCTTCCCCTGTTCCTTTAGCTAAATATTTTGGCTATGATGCAGACCTTATGCAAAAGGTGTTCCGCAATTCGTTTACTCTTTCTGAATGGACAAATCTTTTGGATAACGAACTTGCGGCAAAACGCCCCGTTTTATATTCTGGAACTTCATCTACCGAAGGCGGACACGAATTTGTATGCGATGGAGCTGACGGCAACGGACTGTATCATATCAACTGGGGATGGGACGGACGTATGAATGGATATTTCGACCTTACTTTACTCAATTCTGATTATGAGGGAGAAGAATCGAAAGATGCACCCGAAGGATATAATATAGGTTGTGCCATGATTATTGGTATTGCTCCCGACAACGGAATGAAGGATAATCCGCTCGTGGAAGTTCCTTCTTTTGTGGTGGATTACAACAAGAACCGGACGAAAGTGGAACTAACAAAAGCCACAAGAAACAACGTGTCGGAGAGTTTCTCGCTCAAGATCACCAATGACTTTACGAATCAGACAATGAATGATTTGTATAATGTAAGGCAGAAGTATGGCATTATTGATGAAGATGGAGAAATCACACCTATTGGTAAAAATAGCAACCGACTTAATATTAGCGGAATAGGGACCGACGGAAGTTATGGTCTGCAAACCGGTGCTGAACTGTCATTTGACTATGCTTTTCCTATCGGACGAACAACTATTTACGCCATTTACAGTACTAATGGTTACGAATGGTACAAATGCGCCTACCGCAATATGCAACCGCTCGTTGTAGAAGCAACAGAAACAACTATAAAAGTGGTAGAAACTGAACTTGAAGCAGAATTGACTACAACCTCAGAACTGACGAGCGGCAAGAAGGCATCGCTCAACATATCGGTAAAAAACAACGGAGAGTCGGAATATCTTGGATATTTGAATATCTTTTCGAATGCAAATTCCACTATGCCCGATGAAGCATCAAGTTATATGTTTGTCAACATTCCCGCCCATTCTACCCTATCAAGAACCATCACGCTAACGCCTTCAGGAAAGAAACTATACTTGTGGGCAACAGACTACAAGGGAGTGAAGTTGGTTGAAGGCAAGGAGTTCTCGCTGAACACTTCTTCGGAACCAGTCTTGTCTCTCGTTAAGATATGGAACAACGCCACGCCTAATGCCTACGAAACGGAGAATGCTTATTACATAAACGATAAAGTGAAGGCTCCGAGGGTGGATGATGACAATGCCACTTTCCGCTACGAGATTCAGAACGACGGAGCGGCAACTGTTTTGAAATGCGGCATTGGGGTGAACAACAATTTCCCGACAGACATTGCAACGGTAAATATCCCCGGCAACGGACAGATTACCACTATATCTAAATCTTTTTCTACAGAAGATGCCGGCAGCAGAAACATTCTTGCCGAGCTGCGTACTTTTGACGAAACAGGAATAAACGAAATAACAATACCTACCGAACTGCCTAAGAACAAATTGGAATGTATTGACGGAAGCAGCTATTCCCTGCCTCCACAAAAAATGTTCGTTTATCTTGCAGGTCTGCCGGAAGGCACCTCCATATCGTTGCCTGCCACAAAAGACGGTTTATACTATGCCACATACAGCAACCTCGAAAATACCGTGAAGCTTTCGGTAAACGACGGAGAACGGATTAATGCCTACACTATAAGCATCGAAAACGGCAACACGATGAGAAGAACAGAACGAACTGGAGCTACCGTAGCAAAAGGCGAAGCCGTGCTCATCGAATCTACAACCCCAAATGCCATCGTCACACCGATAGGTTATGATGTAGACAAAGCCTCCGATAACTGCCTTGTTCCATCAGGCAATATCAATTGGGAGTCGGGATATCTATACTATCGTATGACATATGCCGACGCTAAGAACAAAAAGGGATTGGGCTTCTATTGGGGAGCCGACGACGGCGGTAAGTTCAACTTCGATGTCAAAGCAGGTGTCGGTATACTGAAAGTGCCTGTCGGACTATCCGATGCTAAAGGTTTTTCCTTTGATTTTTCCGATACTACATCACTAAGAGGAATTCTGCAGAACGATAATAAAAGCGAACTGACTTACAACCTTAACGAACAACGGGTGAACAATGATTTCAAGGGAATATATATAAGAAACGGTAAGAAATTTATCAGTAAATAACCATTTAAACAAAACGAGAGAAATGAAAAAGAATTATATCTGTCCTTCTATCTATACGGAAAAGATTGCGGTCGAGCCAATGCTTGCAGGAACTGCAGTAGGCGGCGGTGAAATGCCCAAAGATGAAAATCCAGACAACCAAGAGATGTTTTCGAAGGAACACAATAATGGGTTATGGGATAATGAAGAGGAATAACGTGGGAAATGTTAAATTAGAAAATTAAATCCGCATTTGCTTGCATATATGAAAAGTAAAGTCTATATTTGCGGCATCTTATTTATGATTTCGCCATTTACGAAATCTATCGAGGTTGGTTGCATCCTGCGCCAACCTCTTTTGTTTTTTTATGTTTATCGCCCGATGTCGTTTTGCAAGAGGAACGAAGTGACTCTTTGTGTAATGGCTGATGTGGACGACAGAGAGCTTGCTCTCTATAGAACACATCAGCCATTACACATAAGCCGAAGGCTTGCAAAACGACATCGGGGGTTTTGTAGGTTTTCGTCTAAAAATATCACCTAAATTGACGAAGAACCCCAAAAAAACATTTTACACTGCAAATACTTGTGGGTGAAAAATTCTTTTACTACATTTGCAACATCATATCTATATCTATCAAAAACATAACCTAAGGAACAACATTAAACAAGAAGTAATGAGAAGAGCCACATTTATAACGACACTATATCTGGTGCTCGCCGTATTCATGGCGTGCGAGAAACCTGTCTACGACGAGGAGGAAGACAAGGAGAATACCGAAAACAAAAAAGACGGTTCTACACACAACAATGGCGACAACGGAGGATGGGCAAACGACGGGAGTAACGGTGGAAACAAAGGCAACGACTGGCAAGATGGCGATACTCTCAGCGTGAGTCAGTTTATGGAAACGGAAAACGATGAAATTGTTCTCGTGAGAGGCTATATCGTGGGCTCGGCGACGGGAGCTAAAGGATATGACTATAACTTCACAAAACCGTTCAAATACGAAACGGCACTGCTGCTTGCCGACGAACAGGGCGAAGATGACAAGACAAAAGTAATGTCAATACAACTGAAAAGCGGATCTGCCATAAGGGAGGAACTTAACCTCGCATGGAATCCTGAGAATTACGGAAAGCGACTCACAGTATACGGAATGAAAACTACATACCTGAAGATACCTGGGATAAAGGAAATATACTTCTACGACATAGAGGAATAAAAATTATGTTCTTCCGATTTTCGTCTAAAAGAATTCGATAACTTCCAATAATAAATATTACAGGATGCCCCTAAACTTACTCACACGATACGAATATGGCGTTGCCTCACGGCAACGCCATTCCAAATTAAAACTTATATAATAATACACGCATGTCTTACCGACACGACAGCGTCTTGCCGATTTTTAAAGATATAGAAGCGGATATGCCTACAAAGCATCACACGAAGAGACTTGACATCTCCCCACACGACTCCCAAAATAAACAAACAATATCGCTTCCACTCCTTACATCGAGAAGATTCCGCCTTAACAACAAGCAGAGGCAGGTATTCTGACTTCACTCCTCTCCTTTGCGCCTTCCCACCCTATTTCTTCAGGCAGTGGCATCATACAAAGGAAAATAAAGGAGCTTACAGCTGCGGGACAGTCGGAGACTTACACTCCGTTCCCTTTTAAGTGCGCCGACGGCACACCTCCACTTTNNCTTTATTTTGAACGACATACAACATGTCTTTTCTGCTGCAAATGTATATCTTTTTTTGCAAAATACAAAGAAAAACAATTATATAAAGAAAAAAATTTGCTCATCCGAACAAATATATATACTTTTGCAAACGTGTAAGGGATAGAAGCTATTAATTAATATCCGTCACCATATTAAATATATTATTAACAATAAATAAAATTGAAC
>DBKQ01000083.1 GCA_002298545.1 Prevotella sp. UBA746 | reverse complement strand
TTGTATCAATGTCTCGAGAACGATTGACACGCAACCAACCTTGTTCTGATTTCATCGAACTCACGTAATGTTTACCTCCTACTCGATTTGCGTAAAAACGAATTTATGCAGTATGTTTTTTGGCAAAGTTTTTCCTATGTGATAGGATTGTGTTAACTTTGCACTTGAAATTTTAGGGGTGTCCATCCTTTTGGCTGGGCTGAGATGAGACCCTTTTACCTGAACCGGGTAATGCCGGCGTAGAGAAAAAATTTTATCTTATATCAATGAGAAAAGTATTTATGGTTTGCGGCCTGTTACCTTTGGCCGTAGTTGCAAACGCAACTGAACAGGAGAAAGCAGATTCCTTGTCTTTGAAGAAGTTACAGGAGGTGCAAGTTGTTTCAACACGTGCTACACGTCATGCTCCGATGGCTTACTCCACTCTGAGTAAGGATGATATTAAAGACATTAATTTTGGTAAGGATATACCCTTCCTGCTGTCTTTGAGTCCATCTGTCCTCACGACATCTGATGCCGGCATGGGAATTGGTTATACCTCTCTTCGTGTTAGAGGTACTGATGCTTCCCGTATTAATACGACCATTAATGGCGTGCCTTTAAATGATGCTGAGAGTAATACGACTTATTGGGTAAATATTCCAGATTTTGCTTCGTGCTTGAACAGTATTCAGCTGCAAAGAGGCGTCGGAACGTCTACAAATGGAGCCGGTGCTTTTGGTGCCACTGTTAATATGGAAACCGAGAGAATTTCAGACCAACCATTTGTCAATTTTGATGCTTCGGCCGGTTCTTATGGTTCTCATAAGGAAACTCTGCGGTTTGGCAGTGGCCTTTTAAATAATCATTGGGGATTTACAGGACGATTATCCAATATTGGTTCTGATGGCTACATTGAACGTGCATCTTCACGCTTGAATTCCTATTTCTTTCAGGGAGGATATTTTGGAGACCGTACGGTTGTAAAGTTCATCACTTTTAATGGAACCGAGAAGACTTATCATGCTTGGGACTATGCTACCAAGGACGACATGGCTGAATATGGACGCCGCTATAATCCATGTGGCAAGTATAATGATGAGAATGGAAATGTTGCATACTATAACAATCAGACCGATAATTATCATCAGCAGCATTACCAGCTCCTTTTTAACCAAATACTGACAGATCGCTTGAATCTGAACGTTACTTTGCATTATACTCACGGCAACGGCTATTATGAACAATACAAGAAAAGCCAGTCGCTTTATAAGTATGCCTTTCCTGCTCCGGCCGATACCTTAGTCAGTGATTTGATTCGACGGAAAATAGTAAAAAGTGATTTTTATGGAACCGTGCTTTCTATGAATTACAAAAATGAAAGATTGCAGGCAACATTTGGTGGTGGCTGGAATAAGTATGATAATAACCATTATGGGAATGTTATATGGGTGCGCCAATCAAATACCAATATAAATCCTAATCATAAATACTATGACAACATGGCTCACAAGCAAGATGCCAATGCATACGCAAAAGTAGACTATGAGTTTTTGCCAAGGCTTAGTGCATATGGTGATTTGCAATACCGTTATGTTGATTATAGGATGCATGGCCCGACGGATACCTATAGCGGAAAAGTTCAAAACTCTTATGACTTGAATACCTCTTTCAGCTTTTTGAATCCAAAAGTAGGCATTTATTGGGTTTTGTCGCCTTCTCACACTCTTTATGGGTCTTATGCTTTGGCTCAGAAAGAACCTACGCGTAATGACTATGAGGACAATATTTATTCAGCGCAGCCCAAGTCCGAAAAGTTAAACGATTTTGAGTTGGGCTATAAATATCTTTCGTCTACGTTTTCAGCCGGGATCAATCTATATTATATGTTGTATAAGGACCAGTTTGTCTTAACTGGCCAGCAAAATGCCATCGGTGAGATGATAGCTAAGAACATAGGTGATAGCTACCGGTCAGGCATAGAGTTTACTGCTGCCTGGAAGCCGTGCCCGTATTTTCAATGGGATGGAAATGCAACATGGAGCCGCAACCGCTCCAAAAACTTAAAGTTCCTGTTAGACGACACCGGCGAGTATTATAATGTCAAGAGTGCTCCGCTTTCATTTTCGCCCAATCTAATTATTAAAAGTATCGTAAAGGGTAAGTACAAAGGCTTTACCGCTTCACTCCAGTCACAATATGTCAGCGAACAATATATGACAACAACCGGGTTGCGTTCTTATCGTGACGGAGACCGCGATATCAGTCTGATGCTTGATAAATATTTTGTTTCAGATTTGGATTTATCATACACATTTCACAAGCTGGCTTTTACAAAGTCTCTTACACTTGGTGTTACTGTTTATAATGTGTTTGGAGACAAGTATGAAAGTTTCGGTGCGGCCTATACGGCAACCAAAAGTAACGGACAAGGTGGCATGATGGGATATCAAACCGATGGTTGGGATTCTTATTCTGTCTACTCGGCACAAGCTCCCGTTAACTTTATGGTTCACCTGTCAGTAGGTTTTTAGTCTTGGACATTCTGTCAGAGTTTTGGAATAATAATAGCCTGTTGGTGCTTGACATTGTCGGTACATTGATAGGCTTATGGTATCTTTGGCTCGAATATAAAGCCAGTATCATGCTATGGATAGTCGGCATCATCATGCCGGCTATCTATCTGTTTACCTATTACAAAGCCGGTTTGTATGCTGATTTCGGTCTGCAGGTTTACTATCTATTGGCCGCTGTTTATGGTTGGTTGGCGTGGAAGTTCTGGAAAAGAAAGAAAAAACAGGAAATGCCCATTACACATGTGCCTGTCAACTTGTTTTCTTACAGTCTCGCAGCTTTCTTTTTGTTTTGGATTTTGATATATGTCTTATTGATAACATTTACCGACAGCAATGTCCCTGTCAGTGACAGTTTTGTCAATGCATTGAGCATTGTCGGTCTTTGGATGCTGTCGCGCAAATTTGTCGAACAATGGTTGGTCTGGCTCGTTGTCGACGCCTTCAGCTGTGCCCTCTACTTTTATAAAGGAATACCTTTTACAGCTTCTCTCTACTTTGTTTATACCGTTATAGCAATCTTTGGTTATCGCAAATGGCTCAGAATAATGAATCTAGCATAGTTGCTTCTCCATTCAATCCCCAATTTTTCCATCCCGAAGCCGTTATTGTGGCAAATGGAGAATTGCCCTCGTTGCCGTTAATGCGGCAATGGCTTTCGGATGCGCCTTTTACAGTCTGTTGCGATGGGGCAGTGGGACGCTTCCCCTTAAATCTTTTCCGTTGCGATTTGGTCATTGGCGATGGCGATTCTTTTGTGAATAGCTCTGTCGAAGGTGCTTCCATTCCTTTTGTCAGGATATCTGAACAAGAAACCAACGACCTGACCAAGGCTGTTGCCTATCTGCAGCAGCACGGCAAAAATCGGGCAGTAATATTAGGTGCTACCGGTAGACGCACCGACCATATGATTGGCAATATCTCATTGCTTGTCCAATATTTGCGCAACGGTTTTACTGCATTTGTCATCGATGATTATGGAATGTTTATTCCTTGCAAGGATAATGTCGAATTATATGTAGGTTGTGGTCGTCAAATATCTGTTTTTCGTTTTGATGCAACAGGTATGAGAGCAACAAACTTGAAATATCCTTTGCGCGATTTCGATATGCTGTGGCAAGGCACTCTTAACGAAGCTACCGATGATATGATTCAGATTCATGCTCATGGCTACTACTTGCTTTATTTAGCAAACTAAGGACAGTGGTTTTGCCGGAAAAGTGAACGAAGTCGTCCTAAAATGAACATCTAAGAGACATTTTTGTTTCTAAACGAGAAAAAATGTCGTTTTTATTTGGCGCATTTAGGATTAATCTCTATTTTTGCAAGCGGAAATCTGTATCTCCTGCCAAGA
>DBKQ01000079.1:31838-32028 GCA_002298545.1 Prevotella sp. UBA746 | reverse complement strand
AATGTTACTACCAAGATGAAGGAGGTTGGAGCCGTTATCGGCGGCGAAGGCAATGGCGGAGTGATTTATCCGGAGAGTCATTACGGGCGTGATGCTCTCGTGGGTATTGCCCTGTTCCTCTCGTCTCTTGCCCACAAGGGATGCAAGGCGAGCGAGCTGCGCAAGTCGTTCCCTAACTATTTCATTGCCA
>DBKQ01000079.1:30441-31738 GCA_002298545.1 Prevotella sp. UBA746 | reverse complement strand
CAAGTGGGTGCATCTGCGCAAGTCGAACACCGAACCTATCATCCGTGTATACAGCGAGGCTAAGACTATGGAAGAGGCTGACGCCATTGGAAAGAAACTGATGCAGGTGGTTTACGACATGCAGTAACTCTTCAAGCTACTCATGCAGTAAATCATTCTGTACATATACAGATAATAAAATTATTGCCACTGCGCCGCAAGTCAATGAAAAACTGCTTGCAGACGTAGTGGCAATATTATTTTAACGAATTACACAACAATGCCGTTGCGTATAACATCGTCAAATAGTGGGGATGGGTTACATTCTTCCAACAAGACAGGCTCTATAGACGTGTCGATATCTATAGTAGCAAGCCAGAGGGATGACGTTGTGTCCAACCAATCACCATTAAGCTTAGGTATAACTACTGCAACATCAATATCACTATCTTTATGGGCTTCGTTTCTGCTACAAGAGCCATACAGATATACTTTAGCATTGGATAACAAAGGAAGTATTGCCTCCTTGTAACTCCGCGCTATGTTCAAAGCATGTTCTCTATCCATAGTTTTAATTCTTTTGTCTTGTCTATCAAAGTTATACAATACTCCGGCGTCAGTTTCTTGAACAATTCTTCTTTATACGACGGATATCTTGCTTCAATATTCATTGGCATTAATTCAGAAACAAACTTCAATTGTTCTTACGACATTTTTGAAATCAAGCCACAGCTCTGTGATAGTTTCAGAAGATTATGGATAAACGGTATTTCATCTGGTTTTACTTGACTCCAATATGACTTTATTGTTTTTTCTATAACCTGATGACACATAAATCCGACATACAACCATCTGCTGCCACGATACATCACTTCGGCAGTTTCCATGTCATAATCAGACAATTCCTTCCAATATTTCACTTTGTCTATAGACATACAATTATCACTTCTCTGTTTTTTTTGCAAATATAAAGGATTTTATTTCAAATAACAAAATAATAATCCAAGAAAATATTATGGTGAAGCATAGTTGTATAAGTTCCCAAACATTATTTCTATTCTTCTTCATCTTCATCCTCATAGCTCCACAGGTCGGGAGCCGTGAGCGACCAGTTGTCATGACGCTTGCTGCAGGCATCTCCATCGGCTGAATCTGGACTAACAGGTATTGTTGTCGTGCCTGCACAGATGCTCTGCATTTCACTTTCGTATATTGATATTTCCGGTTTGATGTATTTTTTCATTGCCGTAAGTTTTATTTTTTTTCAGTTTAATTTTGAATTGCTAATTCGTAGAGTTTTTTACTTCCCCTCCCCCGC
>DBKQ01000079.1:0-30433 GCA_002298545.1 Prevotella sp. UBA746 | reverse complement strand
CTCCCCTTTCAGGGGCGGAGCGATTACCTTGTCTAATGAACAACAAGTTGCCAGCTACCTTTTGGGTTAAAGAAGATTACCTTGTCTATGAACAACAAGTTGTCAGCTACCTTTTGGGGTAAAGAAGATTACCTTTCCTCTTGAACCAGTTGCCAGCTACCTTTTGGGGTAAAGAAGATTACCTTTCCTCTTGAACCAGTTGTCAGCTACCTTTTTGGTTAAAGAAGGAAACTGCTCCGCCCCCGGAGGGGGAGGCGGGGGAGGGGAAGTATATGATGGTGAATTTTATCAGAAGTTAGCCACACGCTTCTTGCCGTTCTGGATATATATCTGTCCGCGCTGCGGCGTGTTGATGCGGCGACCGGTGAGGTCGTAGATTGGCGCGTTGCTGCTGTCGGAGGTATTTACTTCTCGTATTCCCGTTGTTTCGGAGTTGTCGAACGACATGCTGATTGTTCTTGCCTCATTGCCGGCAGTGCCGAGGTCGAGGTACGCGCGGTAGGCTCCCACCTTCAACGTCTCGTTGCTGTCGCTCACGCGGTGGAACATACCGTCGGTCTGCAGGATATAGCTGCCGCCGGGAGCTGTCATACTCTCGAAGGTTCCTTTCAGCATACCGAGGTTCTGTGGAGCAGAGGCTTGGTTTTTATCGATGTTGAACACTATAGCGTTGGCAACAGGATCGCTGTCGGTCAGGTTGCGGCGGTAGATGTATGGCTTGCCAGCCTCTATCTCTGTAACTTCTTTCATCACAACCTTCGTGTCGTCTGTCTTGTCGGCATCCACTTCATAGAGTTTGTCGAAGCCATAGAATGTGCCCTCGCCCAGTGTGCCGCCAACAGGCGAGCAGAGCGTGCCGTATTCTGCCATTGCATTGATTGGGAAATACGGATTGATGACTTTTCCATCAATTGTCTTGTTGTCGGAACGAGCCATATAGTCTGCCACCGTGGTGTATAGTCTTGCATAACAATCACTAAACATCGCTGTTGTATACTTCACCGATTTTGTGGTGAAGTCTTTGCTTATTATGATAGACTGCAACTTAGAACAAGTGTAAAACATCTTTCTCATATCTGTCACCTTTGCCGTATTAAAGTTTGAAAGGTCGAGAGACTGCAACTTAGAACATTTGTAAAACATATTTATCATAGATTCCACATTTGCCGTATTAAAGCTTGAAAGGTCGAGAGACTGCAAACTATAACAATAGTTAAACATAGATTCCATATCTGTCACCTTTGCCGTATTAAAGTTCGAAAGGTCGAGAGATTGCAACTTACTACAAGTGTAAAACATAAAGGCCATAGAGTTCACCATTGCCGTATTAAAGCTTGAAAGGTCGAGAGATTGCAACTGGGTACACATGTAAAACATCTTTCTCATATCTGTCACCTTTGCCGTATTAAAGCTCGAAAAGTCGAGAGATTGCAAATTACTACAATCATAAAACATCATGTACATATCTGTCACCTTTGCCGTATTAAAGTTTGAAAGGTCGAGAGACTGCAAACTACTACAACCAGTAAACATATACCCCATATCTGTCATCTCTGAAGTATTCAGATACGAAATATTTTCTATTTCTGTCAGCTTCCAATAATCACAGAACCACTTGTAGCCTGTCGTAGGTCTTGCATTCTTGAACGACTCATCGAACACTACCTTTGTGATAGATGAATTCTTTCCAAACCACCCTGGCTCTTTTTCACCAGTATTAAGCTCATACTCGCCGTTGCTTCCGTCAATAGTTTTTTTGTATCCATACTGAAAAGTCAGTGTGCCGTCAGCATATTTCGCCCACGGACGGTTTGCGTATGCCTTGTCACGGAAGTATCCGCCATCAATCTTGGCATAGGTCTTGTCTACATAATTCTGGTCAAACTCTTTGTCGCCTGAGAGAGATGTACAGTTATAGAACATATCACTAGAAGATGTTACATTGCTCGTCGTAAACTTACCGCTCGCATAGATTGCCTTTAAATCGGTACAATAATAGAACATAGATGACATATCTGTCACATTTGCAGTGTTGAAGTTAGAAAGGTCGAGAGACTGCATATTTCTACAAAAGTAGAACATTTTCGCCATATCTGTTACGTTCTCTGTGTTGAAGTTAGAAAGATCGAGAGACTGTATATTCCTACAATAGTAGAACATATTATACATAGTCGTTACGTTCTTCGTATTAAAGTTTGAGACGTCGAGAGACTGCAGACTATTACACCAGAAGAACATTTTCGCCATATCTGTTACGTTCTCTGTGTTGAAGTTAGAAAGATCGAGAGACTGTATTTTTGGACAGTTATAGAACATACAAAACATATTAGTCACCTCAGAAGTGTTCAGATTCTTGAGATTCTCTATTTTTTTTAAGTTAGTCATATCATTGAACCACTTGGCGCATGTCGTGGGACGAGCATCTTTGAACGACTCATTGAACACAACCTTGGTAATGTCTGTCTTATGGTCAGTATACCATCCTGGAGTATTATAGCCACTATTTAGCTCATACTCGTCAGCGCCCAATGAGCTTTTCTCGCCGTAGTAGAAAGTTAGCGTGCCATCGGCATACTTTGCCCATGGTTTTACCTCGGCATACATGCATACACTTGCTCCCCCAACAAGAAGGAGCACCGTTAGCATCACGAGTCTGCATGCAAACCCAAGAGCTGTGTTTAGGAAAATTTTCATCATTTTCATAATTATATTGCAGTTTTTGTTTATGATTATTATATGTTACAGTTATTCTTTGATTATTAGGTTCAGATATTCTTAGCTTATTGAGAATCAGATTCTATGTGTAGCAGACACGTACGCTTATGCCAACAGGCAAACCACCAGTCCTGTTACTACCACGAAGACAAAGCCCAGGAAGAGCCAGATGTAGAACCGCTCCCTGCGGGCGAAGTCATATACGGAGAAACGCTCCCCGGTGTGGTCGTCAAGATATGCACAGTAGTCGTGCGTCATAACGTACCCCGTTACGGCGGCGGCAATGATGATGAACAGGATGACGGAAAATGCCGTAAGTTCATCACTTGAGAATGTTGACATAAACTTTTCCATGCCGCAAATTTATGAACATTACAAGAAAAAAGATGTAGCTTTTCTCTGCAAAAGTGTAGCTTTCTTCTCGTTTACATGTAGCTTTCGTAGGGAAAGCTACATGTAAAGAGGGAAAGCTACACCCTATTTTTTTATTCGCAATCCAACAAATCAACTTCAAACTATACGACTTATTTCATTATAACTAAACAAGAAATTATTGTATCACAAACAAAAGATACCCCAGTTAGTTACAAGAAACAGTAATAAAAAGAGTGCAAGAAAGATATTTCTAAGTTTGAAATCATCATTTCTAAGTTTGAAATCAAGATTTCTAAGTTAGAAATATATATTTCCAAGTTTGAAATAACTTATTTCAATATGTAGAGAAAATTGTTCAGTGTCGATGAACAAATATTCAACGACACTGAACAAATTTATTTAATGGAAAGTTAAAACAATAAAATTACATCTGTCCCTCACGCCATGCAGTAGGCGTGCAACCAAGCTTTGTCTTGAAGATGCGGTAAAGCTGCGTGCGGGCAGAGAAGCCACACTCGGCAGAGATAACATCATTGCTGTAGTCAGGAAATTTCTTCATCATCTCCTTGGCGGCATTAAAACGAATGTCGCTGAGCCATACACGGAAGGTGGAACCTAAGCACTGGTCGAAATAGCGGGTCAGTTCATTTTTCGACACATGCAGAGAGTATGAAAGCGAGAGCATATTTACGGCACTGTCTTTATAACCTTGCTCGCTACACCACTTGTCGAGCAACTTGCCTATCTCTTCGCAGCGTTCGGCAGAAAGGGAAGTTGGCTGTCTGTAGGCTGACACGTCACGATTGGCAGAAGACAGCTCTGAGTCTGCCAGTTTCTCGGATGTATTAGCAAAATCCATTTCAGATGTTTCTGCCATGCTTTCTGTATCATTTTCCAGGAGTTCTTCTGTCGGGACATAACTGCTGCCGAGCGAGATAAACGTGACGTTGAAGAACAACAAGGCAAGGAGCACTACCGGACCTATTATATATAATAAGGTGGTGGAGAGGATTGCTGCCGGCATGAAGAGCACCGTGGAACAAAGGATAAAGAGACTGGCGTGTGAATAGCGCACATAGGGCAACATATCGGATGCCGTAAGCGTTTCGAGCATCTTGCGGCGCTTCGTCATCTCACGGATGTTTGTAACGACAAAGTATACCATGCTGATGCTATAGAAAAGTAGCATGACATACAACCAGATGCCGATGTGCAAGTTGCCGGCACGCCAATATCCTAAGGCAAACGCCACAAGGATTGCTGCATACAGCAGACTGCTTACAGTATTTATGCCGCGACGGCGGTTGTGTGTTGCCTCAACATTATAGATAGCCTTGGATATCAGAATGAAACAGGGGGTATATACAAGCATGTTTACCACAGCTCCCGTATCGTCGCCCGATGCCCGCAGACCCAAATGCATCTGCAGCAGATACTGCACGGCAAGACCGATGAGGGCAAAGAACAGCATCCAGCGTGAACGCTCGTAGCGCTTGTTTTTCCATCTCGCATGAAGACTGCTCAATCCGATATAGGCGGCATTGACGAGCATGAATATGAAACTCGAGAACTGAAGTAGGAACAACGAATCCATGGCAATTTTCTTTTAAAGCTTCAGTTTTTGTATTTGTTTTTCTTATTCTTTTATGCCTTTTCCCTTCTCGTATGCCTTGTTGGCAATGCGGTTTATGATGGCTTCAGCATTGTCTTGCGGCATATCCCCGATGGAGTTGCAGCGCATATACTGAGAAGCCAGTTCGGGCGTGGCAGAGAAGATGCCGCATAGCAGTAGCTCCATGTTGCGCTTGTATTCGCTCACCATGGTGGAATAGAATTCGTCGGTTCTGCAGGCAAAGCGCATCAGATCCATTGCCGAGGGAGATCCGTTGACTGATACAAATCTTTGCAGTTCTTCTTCCACCTCTTCCTCAAGATAATTCATGCGGGAGAAGGCATAAAACGCCTCTTCGTTGAAAGTGGCGGAGTATTTCTCGAAATGCTTAACGACAAACTGCTTTACGCTCTTCGGCTCATAAACGCTCATATCCGTGGCGTCTTCTGCGGAGCCTTCGATGATGCCGAGGGTGAAATACTTGAAGAATGTGCGCACTACGGCAGAGAGTACTTTGTCTTTTTCTATCTTTTCCATATCATAAACACTAATAGAAATTGTTTTTGAGCTATATCGTTATCATTCAAATGTCTTGAATTCATAACCTTGTTCCTTCAGCCACTTCAATGCTTCCGGCAAAGCATAATGCAACTTGTCGATGCTCTTCAGAGAGTCGTGGAAGGTGATAATCGACCCGTTGCGTGCATAGCGCTTCACGTTGTTCACCACATCATCTGCTGTCATCCACTTACTGTAGTCGCGGGTTACCAAATCCCACATCACAATACGGTATTTCCGTCCTATCCAGAAATACTGCTCCCATCGCATCCAGCCGTGGGGCGGACGGAAGAGATGAGCCTTTATCAAATCATTTGCCTTCTGCACATTCGCACTATATGACCGGGTGGTATGCTTAAAGCCTCCCCAATGATTGAAAGTATGGTTTCCTACTTGATGACCGGCATCTACTATCTGCCGGTACAGTTCCGGATACTTTCGCACATTATCGCCAACCATAAAGAATGTGGCACGGATATTAAAATCGGCAAGTGTCTTCAGAATGAATGGCGTTGCCTCGGGTATCGGACCGTCATCGAAAGTGAGATATACTGCTTTCTCATGTTTGTCCATTCTCCAGGTTGCACGCGGATAAAGCCATCGCAGCCACATTGCCGGTTGCTCGATTATCATAGACTTTTGAAGTGTTGTTGGGTGAATATTAAGATGAAGTCTGATGCTAAAGCCAACATAGCTCAAACATCAGACTTCATCTGAGTAATTATTTGTTATTGAATTGACTGTCCTGTCTTAGCCTTATACATGTTTGCGTATGAGTTAAGACTTGCAACAATCTTGTTTGCCAATGCAGGATCCATCACGGTTGCAGACTCGGCAGCCTTGTTCAAGATATAAAGCTGCAACATGAAGTCTTGCTGCGACATCATCAAACGGTCGCTGCTGAGCGAAAGATACCATTCGGCATACTGCTTGCAGTTCTTTACAACGGTATTAAACATCTGTGATGACTTCTTCTTGTTGCCAACGAGGTAATATGCCTCGGCATAGTCAAGACCGCCGCTCATGAAGTTCACAGGAACGTTATATTCCGGCATAACCTTTTCTGCATATGCCAAGACCTTTTTGGCCTTTGCAAACTTACCTTCGCCTATCAGGTGAAGGGCGAGTGTTGCCATCAGCTTGCGGTGAGTGTAACACATCTTCATCACGGTCTCGTCGAGATACAGTCCAGGTTTGTCGAGTCCGCCAAACTTGAAGCGGTTCATCACGTTGTTGTAAACCTTCTCCGTGTCGAAGTTCTTTGCACCTGGCTTGTTGGTGGTAAACGGAGTGATACGGTTGGCAAGTCCCTCCTGGATGAAGTTGTCGCCAAGGTTCATGTAGTTCTCCTGTCCAACTGTCGTTGCCACGTATATCGGACGTGTCCAGTTGCTCTGTGCTATCAGCTCAAGCATCATCAGGTCGCTCTTATACAGGGCATTCTTTCCCTTCAGCGAGATAACCATGCGGTCTGGTATCGTGTCGCTTGCCATCATCATTCCACTCTTCTTCACGGCATTCTTGTCGATTGTTACGTAAAGGGTATCTGTTGGGATGAGGTGGGTATCGTTGTCGCGGCTGCGAACCCAATACTTCAGAACATTCTTCAGTTCGAACGGATTGTCGCCCCACTGTGCCTTTGCCTGTTCCGGATGCTCGGCATAGAGCTTCTGGATTTCTTCCTTATACTCCGGATGCACCTCTACATACTCGTTTGTGCCAGAGCAGTAGTCCAGACGCGGCCATGTGATAGGCAGCGACGGCGAGTTGTATGCCGGACGTATCATCTGGTCGATATACCAGTCGGTCTGCAAGTATGACAGGTTGCAGACACGGGCGTCGGTTCTGATGCCTTCTGTCTCCTGGTCATACCAGAGCGGGAAGGTGTCGTTGTCGCCGTTGGTGAAGATAATCGGATTGCCCTTGTCTTGCAGAGACATCAGATAGTTCTGTCCGAAATCACGGCACGTGTAGCGTCCGCTGCGGTCGTGGTCGTCCCATGTCTGACTTGCCATCTGTATCGGCACGAGCAGACAGGCTACGGAAACGAGTGCCGTAACTGCCGTATTCTCTATCTTCAGCTTCTCCTTCAGCAGTTCGATGATTGCCGCAACACCCATACCGCACCAAATGGCGAAGGCATAGAACGAACCGGCATAAGCATAGTCGCGCTCACGAGGCTGCATTGGAGTCTGATTGAGGTAGATTACGATGGCGAGACCTGTCATGAAGAAGAGGAAGAATACTACCCAGAACTGGCGGATTCCCTTTTCTCCTCTGCCGAGAGCCTGCCAGAACAGTCCGATGAGTCCGAGCAACAGAGGCAGACAGTAGAACACGTTGTGTCCCTTGTTCGCCTTCAAGTCATCCGGCAGTTTGCTCTGGTCGCCCAGTCGCCAGTTGTCAATGAATGGAATACCGGTTATCCAGTTGCCGTGTTCCAGTTCGCCGTTACCCTGAAGGTCATTCTGTCGTCCGGCAAAGTTCCACATAAAGTAGCGCCAATACATGAAATTGCACTGATAAGACAGGAAGAAACGGATATTCTCCAACTGTGTAGGCATCTTCACCTGTACAGGCTCTCCACAACGGTCGTAGTCTACGTTGTATCCGTCTACTCCGCCCATCCAACTCTCGTATGCATCGGCATGCGACGAGTCGTACATACGTGGGAAGAGCATATTCTGAGCATACTTGTATTTATCTTTCGTACTTACGATGAAGTATGAATCCTTCTCGTCCTTGCTTGCCTTCTCCTTGCGCTGATAAACAGGTGCTCCTGTTGTCTTCGACGGTATGCAATAGTCGCCGTCGCGGTCGAAAGCCACCTGCGAGGTGTATGCCTGACCGTAGAACAATGGGCGGTCGCCATACTGGTCGCGGCTCAGATAACTGCCAAGGGTAAAGATGTCCTCAGGCGAGTTCTGATCCATCGGCGGATTTGCCGTAGAGCGAATCACGATAACGGCATAAGTGGAATAGCCTATCATCAACATCAGCATGGAGAGCAGCATAGTGTTCTTGATGCGGGCGGTAACAATGGCCTTGCCGTTCTTCTTCAGCTTCAGCAGATAGAACAGAGCTGCCAAGACAACTATACCTATTATAAATGCTGACCAACCGAAGCCGTAGAACGGAATACCGAGCATGCCGACAGAAAGTACGAACGACAGGTTGCCGCGAAGCGGATTCTTGTCGGTGTAGCTCTCGTATATAGCCCATATTACGGTGGCTATCAATAATATTATATAGATAATCACTCCTGTGTTGAAATGGAAACCGAGGGCGTTCACAAAGAACAGCTCAAACCATCCGCCCACCTTGATAATTCCAGGCACAACGCCATACAGGATTGCTGCTACAAGAGCAAACGACACGCAAAGTGCTATCAGCGAACCTTTAAGGTTGGCGTTCGGGAACTTCTTGTAGTAGAACACCAATACAATGGCCGGCACGCAGAGCAAGTTCAGCAAGTGAACTCCGATGCTCAATCCCGTCATGTAGGTGATAAGCACAAGCCAGCGGTCGCTGTGAGGTTCGTCGGCATGGTCTTCCCATTTAAGTATCAGCCAGAATACGATTGCCGTGAAGGCAGATGAGTAGGCATAAACCTCGCCTTCTACTGCACTGAACCAGAACGTGTCGCTGAACGTGTAAATCAAGGCTCCCACCATTCCGCTTGCTTCAATGGCGATAGTCTTCGACATCGTCAGCTCGCTCCAGTCTTTCAACAAAAGTTTGCGGGTAAGATGGGTGATGGTCCAAAACAGGAACATGATGCACGTGGCACTCAGCAGGGCACTCATCGTATTTACCATCCTTGCAACCTGCGAAGGATCGCTGGCAAAATGAGAGAAGAGGTTTGCCGTGAGCATAAAGAACGGTGCGCCAGGTGGGTGGCCTACCTCTAATTTATACCCCGTAGTGATAAACTCCGGACAGTCCCAGAAGCTGGCTGTCGGCTCGATAGTGCTGCAATATACAAAGGCGGCGATAAGGAACGCCAGCCATCCCAGTATATTGTCAACTAATCTAAACTGTTTCATTAAGTTGTATTGTTGTTAATGTTTATAATTCCTTATATATATTATATTATCTTGCAAAATTAATAAATTCCCTTTTATCTCACTTGCATTTTTTATATTTTAACCATAAAATCAAAAGTTTCGCTTGATATATATCAAAAACTACACTAAGTCTAAAAAAAACGCCTTAATAATTTTGCCATTTAAATAAATCTTCATACCTTTGCACTCGCAATTCGGAAATGAGTTGCTTTTAATGGTTAATATCGCGGAGTGGAGCAGTTGGTAGCTCGCCAGGCTCATAACCTGGAGGTCGCACGTTCGAGTCCTGCCTCCGCAACTACAATGCTCGAAAGTCCTTTGTTTATAAGGTTTTCGAGCATTTTCCGTAATATGACTGGGACAGAAACGGAACACGATTTTTATAGTATGAATTCTTTGCCTACTTCAAGTTGGGCTTCGTGGTGGTTTAAAAAGTTTGGGTTGTTGACATAAAAATAGTGCGACCTTTGGTTTGTATTGTCAAAAGTTGCAGTAATATGGATGGTAGGAAAATACATTATAAGAAGTTCATTTTGTCCTTGTTGTTTTCTTTCTATTAAAGATGGACAATATTTTCACTCGTAGCTTTCCTAAGAACAGAATGACGGTTTCTTCGTTGGTTTTGTTTTCCTTGAGCGTCAATTCGCGAATAGCTTTCATTTCCTCTTCACTGACAATATCTTTATATTTCTCAGAAAACTCTTTCCATCGTTCATTTACCTCTTCTTTCTCTTGTTTTATTTTCATTTCTTCTGCACGCTTTTTTGCAGCTTCGCGATGCCTCTTCTTCGCTTCTCGCTGCGCTTTATGGTCGTATGAAGTCAGTGCTGATTTCTTTGGCTTAGGAGCAGAGCACAAAGCTTTGCCGGCATGTCCTACACCTTTCACAATAATAAGAAAGATGTAGAAAACCATCATCAGTACGCAAAAAGTCTCAAACATATTTCGTCCTCCGTCTTTTGTTTTATCCGTTACAAATTTAGTTATTATATTTTACATTTACAAGTCAATCGGTATAAAAGTCATAAAGAAAAAGGCGTGCTACTTTCACAAGCCGCACGCCAGGACGATGTAAAAAGATTCCAAAGAGTTCACAATACTATCCCGAACTGGGGTACTGATTTTATTTCACTGATAACCATTAAAATCTAACTGTGCTTTCCAATTGTCATATGCCAAGTGAAATAGCGTTAAATGCCTTGCCTGTAAAATAAATTTCACTGAAAGGAATGACTTTCTCAAGTTTTATGCTTACCTTTGCCATATGTCAGACGCTACTTATTTGAGCTTTCAGCTAAGGTAAGTGGATTTTCTAACTCATACAAATTTTAGATAATTAGTTGTTATACAGCAACTTGCTTTTACGTAAAAATAAAAGTCTACTAATTTAAGAAAATATGAAACTTGAAAGAAAAGAACTTAATAAACTTTTCAAGGAATACCAACTTCAAGGAAGAATGTCTGCTTGAAAGGACAATGCTGTCGAAAGGTTGTTATCTGCGAAAGGAGGATAAACGAAGTATAATCTACTCCATGATGGACCAGTCTGTATCCTCTCGTTCTTACAGCTTCAGGCAGATGATACAGTTTAACGGCATTGACGCCAACAATGACGACTCGACATATAAGGAAGGTGTGGAGTGTCTGAAGGCTGTTCTCGACGACAGCATGTTCCGCTACATAGACACAGACCAGCTGGAGCAGTCGCTCCGCGATATCATCAACGACTCGCTAAATATCATCCAAGACTGGCGTTTGCCTATTCTTGAAAATCCAGCGATATGGAAAGAGGCTTGGCAACGATTCATGTGGATTGACAATGACACAGCATGGGTGGTCAGACAGAAAGGAGGAAGAACCAATCGGTACGAAACATGGTTATACCATTTCTATCTGAAACTATGTGAAGCAGGACTAAGCTACGGCTATAATCCTCATAGTTGGCCTTGCTACATTTTCTTGAACTTCAAGGTCGGCGAACAAAACTATCAATTAAGAATCAGCCATACACCTTCTAAAAAATGGAAGTTTGAAATTATAGCTCTTGACGAAAACTATCAAAAGATAGAAGAAATGAATTTGGAAATGAAACAGTTTATATTCAGCCTAATGCCAAATAACTCATCATCATTTACCAAGAAGAATATAGATGATGCTGTGATTTGGGCAAAGGCAATGCAAAATTGTATTATGAGTAACGGCGAACTTGTATAAAACAACAATTGTCTGTTTGATAGAAACACCGGCGACGTTTGATAGAAACACCGTGAGTGTTTGATAGAAACGCTCCCGGTATTTCATATAAACAGCTAATAAAAAACAATACTGCATATAATAAATGAGAGAAAACTGCGTTAATATAAATATGAACAAACTTATAATTATTCTTTATTTCTGTTTTTTCATAGCTCTGCAAGGTTACTCTCAAAGCACTTCAAACATAGATGCCATCCCGCCGGAAGCTGTTTCAGACTTGAGCATCAATGCTGTTGACACTATTGCCATGCCTCGATGGACTATATCGTTCGGCGACTGCGCCGAACTTACCGTAGATAATTTATACAAGGCTCTTGACAAATACGATGTGAAGTTCAAGAAGATTGTGGTGGCTCAGGCGATTTTGGAAACCGGACATTTTTCAAGTGTCCTTTGCGTGCAAAGCCACAACATTTTCGGACTGCGTCATCCGTCAGACGGAAGTTACTACGTATTTAATAATTGGGAAGAAAGCGTGAAGGCATATAAGGATGATGTGCAATATAAATATACCGGTGGCGACTACTATGCATTTCTGACAAATATAGGTTATGCACAAGACCCACAATATGCACGTAAAGTGATGCAGATAGCCAGTACGCTCTGAAAAAAGACTTAGTTGGCGTGCATTCCTTTGCTATATACATTTTTTTGTTTACCTTTGCAGGCGCTTAAGGTCAGCCCCGTGTCGGGGCTAAAGAAGGGAATGGAGTGGAAAGCTCCAACTGTCCAGCAGCTGTAAGCAGCCATTAATAGACGCAAACCAAATGTCACTGGCAACTGAATTATGCCGGGAAGACGTTTGCGGTCAGGCTGACGAGTCAGAAAACCTGCCATAAGCCACATAAATTCTGATACGCACTCTCGGGTTAGGCGACGGAATAATCAAGAAACAGATAATGAACAGACAGACAGCATTGATATTGGCAATCCTTGCGTCCGCAGAAATGTGGTCGCAAACCGATTCTATCACCGCTCCCACACACCAGTTGCAGGAAGTTACCATAAGTCAAAACCGTCGCCAGCGCGCCCTAAGCGCTGTAGCACCGGTACATATCCTCGACCGTTCAGACATGCTCACTATGGGAGTGGCTGACATGGGCGATGCTCTACGGCGCATACCGGGCATAACGCTACGCGACTACGGAGGGGCTGGCGGAGTGAAAACTGTTGCCGTACGCGGATTTGGAGCCAAGCATACGGGGGTAAGCTATGACGGAGTGATGCTAAGCGACTGCCAGAGTGGAGAAATTGACCTCTCGCGCTATGCTCTTGACAACGTGGCGGAACTATCGCTCACGGTTGGCGACAACGATGATATCTTCCTGCCGGCACGCAACATTACGACTCCTGCAGTACTGAATATCAAGACTATAGGCATGCCAAGTGGAGATAGACAGCCACATATCACAGCACAAGTGAAATGGGGATCATTCGGACTGCTCAGTCCTTTTCTGCGCTACGAACAGAGTCTTAGCGACAAGTTCTCGCTATCAGCCGTAGCAGAATACACTTATGCCGAAAACGACTATCCGTATACGATACACAATATAACGATTACTACACGCGACCGCCGCACAAACAGCCGTATGAACAGCGGGCACGGCGAGATAAACTTTGTTTGGAATACGCAGCCGACAAGTCGACTGACGGGAAAGGTTTATTATTACGACAACTCTCGCCAACTGCCTGGGCAGGTGCGCTACTATACGAACGTGAGTGGCGAGACTCTCCACGACCGCAACTTCTTCAGTCAATTGGCATGGCAGAAGCGATGGGGAAGCCAATGGTCGGCAAAGTTCACCGCAAAGACGAACTGGGCGAAGTCGGTCTATCGCGATGCCCTATATGCCGGGGGCATAAACGATGCAACATATTGGCAACGCGAATACTACGCCTCCGCCGCCGTATTGTACGTGCCGTCAGAACACTGGGCTGTCGACTATTCGGCAGACTATGCACTGAACAATCTCAACGGCAGTTCGAAACGCGCCGTTATGGGTCATCCCTACCGCCATTCAATATTGCAGTCAGCCACGGTAAAATACCACACAGGAAGGTTAACGGCAGTAGCACGCCTACTCCACTCACTCTATCTTAACCACCAGAAAGACGTGGAAGCAAGCGACGGTCGCCTCGACGTGCAAGTGAATTCAGCAAAAGACATGCGTCGGCTATCGCCGTCGGCATCAATATCCGTGCGCCTTTCAAACGATGAAAGTCTACACTTGCGTGCAGGATACAAGAATATTTTCCGTACTCCTACTTTCAACGAAAGCTATTACTACCACTACGGCAGTACTGATCTCGATGCTGAATCAACCGATCAGTGGAACCTTGGCGTTACGTGGGCACCGAAGCTGTCGCGACATACAAGTATGAACATTACCGCCGACGGATACTACAACCATGTTAAGAATATGATTGTCGCCGTGCCATACAACATGTTCGTATGGACATGTATCAACATCGGACGCGTAAGAAGCATCGGGGCGGACTTCAACCTGCGCATTGACCACATGTTCACCCCAAGACATAAGCTTTATGCCGCAGGCAGCTACAGTCTGCAGAAAGTGGAAAACCGTACAAACCGCGAGTCACCAAACTTCGGCAAGCAGATTGCCTATATGCCGGAACACACCTACAGTGGTTCAATAGGGTATGAAAATCCATGGGTAAATCTGTCGGTACATGCCACGGGTATGAGTAGCCGCTGGCCTAACAACGAGCACTACCCTACGACAATGGTTGAGGGGTTTGTAGATTTCGGAGTGACGGCATACCGTCAGTTCCAAATCGGGAAACACAGGATAGAAGTTCGCGGCGATTTGAAAAATCTGTTCGACAAACAATACAGTATCGTAGCCCTTTACCCCATGCCGGGAAGAAGCTATCAAATGACATTAAACTATAAATTTTAAATAAAAAAACGAAATGAAGAATTACTTGAAAACCTTGGCGGTGCTGCTTATGGGCGCAACCCTCTTCACCGCCTGCGACGACAACGACGACGCACCAAAGTATGAACCCGTAACCGTCAGCAACGGAGCCTTCCTTGTATGCAGCGGAAACCAGAGCGGCAACATCGTGGGCAGTTTATCGTATGTAGACTATGCAAAGAGCAGCATCCAGAACGACGTGTTTAAGTCGGAAAACGGCCGTGTGCTCGGACTGACAGCCAACGATGGTGTAGTATACGGCAGCAAGATGTATCTCGCCGTAACCGAAGAGAACACCATCGAAGTGGTAGACGTTAAGACAATGCGCTCACTGAAGCAGATAAAGACAAACATCGACCTCAACGAGAACTGCCTGAAGCCACGCTGTGTTACGGCTGCCGACGGAAAAGTTTACGTATCATTCTACGGCAGCTCTACATCAAGTTATGATGATAACTGGAACGCAACAACTACGGGCAACGGCTGCGTTGTGGCAATCGACACCGTTGAATTTGCCAAGGAGAAAATTTACCAGGCTGGTTCATTCCCAGAGGGCATAGCTGTAGCCGGCGGCAAACTCTATGTTGCAAACTCAGACTACGCTGCAGTGACAAAGGCATCTGTATCTGTAATCGACCTTGCCTCTGGTGCAGACACTCCTATAAAGAACTCACAGATTACCAACCCTACCAAGGTGGCTGTTGACGGCAGTGGCAACATCTACGTGATGGATATGGGTAACTATGGTGACGTTAAGGGTGGAGTGCGCAAAGTGAGCGGCAACACCGTAACGACTTTGCTCGATGCCACAGCTATGGCTTTCGACGGCACTCATATCTATACATTCAACAATACTTCTTACGGCAAGGCTGCAAGCACATACGAGGTTTACAATATCCAGAATGGACAGAAGACTACATTTATCACCGACAGCGACCAAACTATCTATAGCCCTAACTGCATCGGCGTCGACCCTGTAAACGGATATGTTCTCATCGGTGCCTATCAGAAGAATCTAGACACAAATAAGGCTAACTACAAGGGCAACGGTCGCATCTTCATGTTTAAAGCCGACGGAACTAAGGTTGGTAATTATGAGTGTGGCGTTGGTCCTACTTCATTTGTGTTCAACATCGGCACTGAATATATCAAGAAGTAATATTACTTATATAATATAAGGTATAGGCAATAGGAGACAACAATAAAGACTGCATGGTCTTTGGTTGTCTCTATTGTCGTTTATCAAAGGAAACAGAACTTTCAACTCATCACCAAATGCGCAAATACATTCTGCTTTTGATTACTGTCGTGTTGCTTGCATCTTGTGGCAACAAAACAGCACAGACGCTTGACGGTGGCGACACCATCCGCATGAAATATGCTTCGCTGCTGACGCTTGTAAGTCATCATGGCTACACTGTTGCAGTAGTGAAAAACCCATGGAAAAGCGGCAAGGTGCTACATACCTATGTTCTTGTGCCACGTGGACAAAAAGCACCGGAAACCAACAAGCTTCCGGATAATGCCACAATAGTGGAGACTCCGGTAAGGCGAGCTGCGGTTTTCACAACCGTACACTGCTCTCTGCTCGATATGCTCCAGCGCAAGAACAGCATAGTAGCCGTGGCTGACGTGAAATACATCAAACTGCCTTTCATTCAGCAACAGGTAAAAAAAGGCAAGATAACCGACTGCGGCAGTGGTCTGCAACCTGTGGTAGAGAGGATAATGGACGTGAAGCCAGATGTCATCATGCTGTCGCCATTTGAAAACAGTGGCGGATACGGCAAAACGGAAGAACTCGGCATTCCTATCATTGAGTGTGCCGACTACATGGAGAATTCGCCACTGGCACGCGCTGAATGGATGAAATTCTACGGCATGCTGTTTGGTGCCGAAAAGGAAGCCGACAATCTTTTTGCCACTGTTGACAACAACTATCAAGAACTTTGCCGCCAGGCAAGACAAGCCGGACCAGGACGCTCCGTGATTATAGACAAGATGGTTGGCAACGTATGGTATATGCCGGGGGGCAAGAGTACTATCGGACAGATGGTTAAAGATGCCGGAGGACAGTATCCATGGGCAAAAGACGACCACAGCGGCAGTTTGTCGCTATCTTTCGAAAATGTTCTGGAAAAGGGCGGTGATGCTGACGTATGGCTCTTCAGATACAGCAGCAACAAGATTTTCAATACTGCTGACTTGCTCGGCGAGCGCAGCGGATACAGCCAAATGAATGCGTTTAAGACTGGCGAACTGTATGGATGCAACGTGGAGAAGACGTTGTTCTATGAGGAAACACCATTTCATCCCGATTATCTGCTTGCCGACTTCATCCATATCTTGCATCCGAACCTAAAAGCTACAGGAAGACTACGTTATTTCCAAAAACTTAAACAATGAAACGAGACACAGCATACTGCATATTGTTGACCATAGCCACCATCTTCCTCTTTATCGGAAGTCTGCTGATAGGATCGGTATCTATTCCTGCAAAAGACGTCTTCGAAATTCTGACGGGAAGCGAACCGGCAAAGCCAAGCTGGGGCTACATCATCATGGAATCGCGCCTACCGCAAGCTATAACAGCCCTTTGCTGTGGCGGTTCGCTGGCAGTTTGCGGACTGATGTTGCAAACGGCATTCCGCAATCCGCTTGCCGGTCCGAGCATATTCGGCATCAACAGTGGAGCCAGTCTCGGCGTAGCCCTCGTGATGCTGCTTTTCGGCGGCAGCGTATCGGTAGGCTCAGTCAGCGTAGGCGGCTTTGCCGCCGTGTTGACAGCGGCATTCGTCGGAGCGATGGCAGTAATGGCACTAATTTTCTTCTTCTCCACTCTCGTGCGCAACCACGTCATGCTGCTCATTATCGGCATAATGATAGGATATATAACAAGCTCTGCTATATCTCTGCTCAATTTCTTTGCCACCGATGAGGGAGTGAAGACGTATGCTGTATGGGGAATGGGGTCGTTCGGCGGCGTAACGATGAAAATGATTCCAACTTTCGCAATACTCACGGCTATCGGACTCATCGGCAGTATACTGCTCGTAAAACCACTAAATGCCCTGATGCTCGGCGACAGATATGCCGAGAATCTGGGCATTAACATAATCCGCACACGAAACTTGCTGCTGACGGTAACGGGATTGCTTACCGCCGTGTCGACGGCATTTTGCGGACCGGTGGCATTTATCGGACTTGCCGTGCCGCACATGGCACGACTGCTGCTCATTACCGACAACCACCGGGTGCTCCTTCCTGCAACAATACTTATGGGATGTGCCGTCGCACTGCTGTGTAACATCATCACCGTATTGCCGAGCGAGGGAGGCATCATACCGCTTAATGCCGTAACTCCTATCATCGGTGCCCCAGTCATTATATATATTATCTTATCGGGGAAATAATGACATCGGGAACATATTTGCTGACTCACATAAGGCACACACGAGGTAACTTATAGAAAAATAAATCAGCACTTTTCAAACGTCTTCACGAATCCCCACTTGTTGAAGTCGAAGAGTCCGATATCGGTAAGCTTCATCTCTGGAATTACCGGCAGACACATAAATGCCATTGTTATAAACGGCGCATGGAACTGGCAGCCCGCCTTTTGCATGGTGTCGCGGAGAAGCGAACTGCGGTAGGCAATCTCGTGTCCGCTCAGCGGTGATATCAGTCCGGCAATCGGCAGTGCCAGGTCTGTCATCTCGCTGCCCGCTATAGCCACGAGTCCGCCCTTCATCTCCACCACACGGTTTATAGCCTTCACGATATACTCGTCTCTTGCACCTATAGCCACGATATTGTGGCAGTCGTGAGCTATGGATGCAGCCATGGCACCGTTTGTCAGACAGAATCCGCGAACGAGTCCCACAACGGGTTTCGCCCCCTCGCGGTATCTGTTGTAAACCACAATTTTCTGTACCTCACCCCATGCGTAGCGGCTGTCTACGAGAGGGTTTCCCGTAACCAGCACCTCCTCGCTCTTTGTAAACAGACTCCCGTCGAAGGCACGAATTATGCGCACCTTGTCGCCGCTGTTAATCGGCAGACAGATATCCTCGGCTGTGATTGGCTTAGCAACAAAGCGGTTTGGATAGTTGTCGAGAATAGCCATCTGGTTGTTTATCGACTTGGCTTGCGACTTTATGATACTCAGAAACGAATTGCAGTTGTACACCTCCTTGCCCTTCACCACAGTGAGAAGCACACGGAAGTTTGGCGTAAGGTTGTTCACGGCGATAAAGTTTGCCGCGTCGCCCTCATGGAGCAGTCCCCATTTCAAATGATAATGCCGTTGCGGAGTAACGCATACCGCCTGCAGAATGTCCCACATGTCATATCCGTCTGCCATAGCACGAGAGACAATGCTGTTGATATGACCGCGTATCAAATCGTCGGGATGACAGTCGTCGGTGCAGAACATCACCTTGTCGGGATGCTCCTTGAGCAAAGGAATCAGTGCCTCGTAGTTTTTTGCCGCCGACCCCTCGCGAATCTGCACCGTCATACCCGCCTCTACACATGCCCTCGCCTCTTCAAGCGTGGCACACTCATGGTCGGTGGAAATCCCGGCGGCACCATAGCGGCGACGCTCCTCGCCCAAGAGTCCCGGTGCATGCCCGTCAATCGGTTTGCCATGGCGCTTTGCCGCCTCAATCTTAGCCATCACCTCCTTGTCGCCGGCGAGCACTCCGGGGAAATTCATCATCTCGGCAAGATAGCCGATATCATCGCGCGCCATCAGTTCCTCGATATCTTTGCTGTCGAGCGTAGCACCACTCGTCTCTATGTCTGTGCCACACGACGGCACGCACGACGGCGCACCGAAACAGAAATTGAAGCGAATGTGCTTGCCGCTGTTTATCATGAATTCTATACCTTCCTTGCCGAGCACATTGCCAATCTCATGTGGGTCGGCTACAACTCCTATAGTGCCCTGTTCCACAGCAACACGGGCGAATTCAGCCGGTACCATCATGCTGCTCTCTATATGCACATGACTGTCGATGAAGCCCGGCATGAAATATGGAGCGTCGGCTTCCACGTCATCACTTGGAGTGATACGGCTTATCACTCCATCCTCTACAGTCAGCTCTCCGTCGAAAACTCGACGCGAGGTGATGTCTACTATATGTCCTTTGTATTTCATTCTTTTTTTTAATTTTGTTATGTATGTACAAAGGTATGAAAAAATATAATATTTCCAAGTTTCGGATTTAATTCTTCTCATCCACCGCATTACTTTTCTATAAGTTCGTACAGGAAAGAGGCAAGTTTCTTTGTAAGAAAAATATTTAGTGTAAAGTAACATAGTAATTAATTAAAGTAAACGTCAAACGCTTCCGGTGTTTCGCCTAAACGCTCCAAGTGTTTCGCCTAAACGCTTCAAGTGTTTCGCCTAAACTCTTCAAGTGGAATAGAATGTCTGGAAATTTTCTTTGCAGAATATGAAAAAAAACGCCGACGTCAACTAAACTGATGATTAAAAATAAATAAAAAAGTGGGGTTAAAATGTTTTTGACTTGTTGTATTCAAGTAATTTTAATACTTTTGCACACAGATATTATCATGTGCAAAAATGCATAGACTATAAATACAGACAAAACAAGAAGAAGATAATCATGTCAATATCCAAGACAAGACAGAAATTAGTGGACGTGGCACGACAGCTTTTCGCCAGAAACGGACTCGAGAACACAACAATGAATGATATCGCCGTTGCTTCGGGTAAAGGGCGACGCACGCTTTATACCTATTTTAAAAGTAAGGAGGATATCTACTATGCTGTGATTGAGGGTGAACTGGAACGCCTGTCAGACAAGTTGGATGAGGTGGCTGCTAAAAAGATACGGCCGCAAGACAAGATTATCGAACTTATCTACACTCATCTGAGCATGATAAAGGAAACAGTGGTGAGAAACGGTAATCTGCGCGCTGCCTTTTTCCGCAATATCTGGATGGTGGAGAAGGTGCGCAAGAATTTCGACGAAGACGAGATTGAACTCTTCCGCAAGGTATATGAGGACGGCAAGCGCGACGGCGAGTTTGACATCGACAATGTGGAACTTGTAGCTGATATTACTCACTATTGTATCAAAGGACTTGAAGTGCCGTATATCTGCGGCAGACTCGGTCACGGCATCACTCCGGAGGCAAGCAAGCCGCTGGTGGCAAAGGTGGTGTATGGCGCACTGGGGAAAATAACGAACAAGTAAACCCACCCTGACCCTCCCAAAGGGAGGGAAGGAGAAGACAAAAGAGGGAAACAAGAAAAACAAAAGAGGGAAACGAGAGGAAACTCATAGAAAATATAAACAAACATATTAAATATAAAGAAAAGAAAATGGGATTATTAACAGGCAAGACTGCGCTTATCACTGGCGCAGCACGCGGCATCGGTAAAGCCGTGGCAATGAAGTTCGCCTCTGAGGGCGCAAACATAGCATTCACAGACCTCGTTCTGAACGACGACATGGCTGCCGGACTGGAAGCTACTCGCAAGGAGATTGAGGCTCTTGGCGTTACTTGTCGCGCTTATGCCGGCAACGCTGCCGACTTTGAGGAGACTGAAAAGACGGTTAAGCAGATTCACGCTGATTTCGGTTCTATCGATATCCTGGTAAACAATGCCGGTATCACTAAAGACGGACTTATGCTCCGTATGAGCGAGGCTCAGTGGGACGCTGTTCTGAACGTGAACCTGAAGTCGGCTTTCAACTTCATCCACGCTTGCTCGCCAATCATGCTCCGTCAGCGCAGTGGTTCTATCATCAACATGGCATCTGTAGTAGGTGTTCACGGAAATGCTGGTCAGTGCAACTACGCTGCATCTAAGGCAGGTATGATTGCTCTCGCAAAGAGTATCGCACAGGAACTCGGTCCTAAGGGCGTTCGTGCAAATGCCGTTGCTCCAGGTTTCATCGAGACTGCAATGACAGCTCAGTTGCCTGAGGATATCCGCAAGGACTGGATGAAGAAGATTCCTCTGCGCCGTGGCGGTCAGACTGAGGATATCGCTAACGTTTGCCTGTTCTTGGCTTCTGATATGTCAAGCTATGTGAGCGGTCAGGTTATTCAGATCGACGGCGGCATGAACATGTAAAATTATAGAATTTACAACAGAATAAAATACGGCTTTTCTCTGCCCTCCCTCTGGGGAGGGTTAGGGAGGGGCTTTTATATTTTTTAGTATTATGAACGTAGTCTACGAAGACAACCATATCATCATCGTAAACAAACAGAGCGGGGAAATTGTACAGGGCGACAAGACTGGCGACAAACCGCTGTCTGACATCGTGAAGCAGTATATCAAGGAAGCGTATGCCAAACCGGGAAATGTTTTTCTTGGCGTGGTGCACAGGCTCGACCGACCGGTTAGCGGTCTCGTCGTCTTTGCACGCACATCGAAGGCACTGTCAAGACTTAACGACATGTTTCGCAACGGCGATGTTCACAAGACTTACTGGGCACTGACAAAGAATCGCCCAGGGCAGACGGAGGGCACGATAGAGAGTTGGCTCGTTAGAAACGAAAAGCAGAACAAAAGTTATAGCTACGACCGCGAGAAACTGGGTGCAAAGAAGGCAATATTGAAATATAAAGTAATTGGCGCATCGGACAATTATACACTAATCGAAGTAAAGTTGCTCACCGGCAGACATCATCAGATACGTTGCCAACTGGCAAGTATCGGTTGCCCTATAAAGGGCGACCTGAAATACGGGGCAAAGCGCAGCAATCCCGACGGCAGCATTTCATTGCTGGCACGTCGCGTGGAATTCACGCATCCCGTGTCGAAACAGCCGATTTGCGTAGAGGCTCCCCTACCCGATGCTCCGGAATGGCAGGCGTTCAAGTAAACACTCTTCATTCCACATTCATCACTCCTTACTTATTCTTCTCGCCCTCCTCTTTCATCAGGTCATACATAGCCTCATCGAAAGCTTTATGGGCGAAGAGGAAATTGTCGAGAATACCATTGAAATATTTTTCAACACTTGGAATCTCCGGTATGAGGAATTCACATGTGTTCGAATGAATCCACATCGTATTGTCGGCAAAAGTATATAGTAGCTTGAAACCGTTATATTCAATATTTGCTTTGTTAACAACTTTGCGTGCAAGAGTAACCATCTCCAGATTTTCCGTTGGAAACTTTTTCCAAAACGTATCGTAAATCAAGATATAGGCACGCTCATTAGAAGCTCTGAAACTCATCCGCTCACCGCGGTATTCAAAATAAAAGTGTTCTTCTTCGTCTTCATCTTTCTCTACATTAACATTCATCTTCTGAAGCAATTGCAGACAAAGGTCTTTTGTTCCCATACCAATATACTCTGTCGCCACCCGTCTCTCATTATTATTGTTACCATTCATATCATTATCATTCATAGTTTCATCGTTTTCGTTGCCCTTAATTTTATTGTATACAATCCCGCATATTAACAAGCTGAATATATAAGCTGCAATGCAATACTTGCCCTCCACGCCATTGAGCCACATAAACAGTGGAATAAGCAGCATAATATATGCCGCTATTATCACATTTTTCTTTTTCATAATTAATTGTATTTACTGTGCAAATATAATTATTATTTTGCATATGCAATAAGAATAAGACAAAATTTCCTCGTCAAGATTTAGATTTCATTTCAAGCAAGCTTCTCTTAATCCTCTCAGCCTCCTTGTCGCCTTCTTTCCATCTGCGCAGGGAATTGAAGTAGCTCTCGATGTCGACAAGTCCCTTATCGTATTCGCCGGCATAGAGATAAGCCTCAGCCCTGTTTATATAAGATGCATTCCATGTATAGGCATCATGCTCGATAAGCATGGTGTTTTCAGAAATAGACTTGGTATAGTCGGTGGCGTTGCAATACGCCTCACCAAGATTGAAGTGGGCAAGGAAGTTCATCGGTTCCAATTCAAGAACATCCATAGAAGCTTCCATCATCTGAGCTTTAAGCTGTTGCAATCTCTCTTTACGCTTTTTCAATCGCAAACCTTTCGAGTCTACATTCTCTATTTCCGCTGTCAACTCATTCATACGGTTAAGTCTTCGGTGGAATTCCTCTTCCTGAAAGCAACGCTCGTCAAAGGATTTTCCCTTGATGAAAGGAACTTCCCGGATAGAGTCCGAATAGGTTACCAAATGGCGTGGCAGCGAAACGAACTTTGCCATATCCTTGTATATTAAAATCTTGCTGCTGTCTTTTGAATCTTCTTTGTGAATCTCCTTAATATTGTATTTCAGATAGTAGTTCCTTGCCAGATAATCGTCCATAACCTTAAGAAAAGCAGCCTTAATGCGGCTCACACACTCATTGATTTTGTTTTCCGTGGGATTTACAAGACTCTCTACCGTAGCGCGCAGTTTACGATCGTCAAGGCGGTTGCTCGCCAGACGGTATAGGGCAAGAATCTCGTCGGTGTATTCCGACAGGAACTTGAATTCCACACCTTCCCGATGACGAAGATAAAACACATAAAGTACTCTCGACAAGGTTGGCATCTTCACCTCTAGATTGCCAAGTTCCGGGATTGACACCCTCAGGTCATCGGCTATAACTATATGCATCAGTTTGCCTGTAGACTTACGGGAATCTTCAATCTGCTTCACTATATCTGCCCCCAGCGTATGGAGCAGGAGTTCGATATATCCACCCTGCTTCAGAATCTCCACCTTATGCCGGATATCGTCAGCGATAAGCTGCATATTTTTCTGTTCAAACAAAAAGGAACTGTCAGAAGCTTCACTTTGTAATCCGCAGCTCTCGCCTTCTTGCCAAATGTCAAGAGGATACTCGTCTCTTGGACGAACGCTGAATGGCACATGCTTCTCACCGCAGTAACACCTGAAATATTCATCAAAGGCATCTTTTATCCTGTCTTCGGCAACATTATCCATATCAACGAGCAGTAGTGTTGACTTGGAATAATCTATCACATCTGTCGATATACCACTATCTCCCTCATAATTACTCAGACTCAACAAACCGGCTTTATGTTCAGACAGGTCAATACCTGTAACTTCTGCAAACATACGGGTAAACTCAACCGTAGAGATTTGTCTTATTCTGTTCTTTATATCATCGGTCATCATGCTTGCAGCAACAGGAAAGGCAAGCAACAACTCTGCATCCGACAGTTTCTTTATTTCCGGAACATAAACAAAATGGTAGCTCTGTTTGGAAAAGCCTTTGCGGATATAACCGATATTGCTGCGAATAAAGTCATTCAATGGCTTATTGTACTCCGTCTCTACATAAACAACGTAGTACTTGTCGAAACGCACTGGCAATTCTTTGTCACACTCAAATAAAGAATGTGAAACAAGTATTGGCATTGTATTTCGGTCTTCCCTTTCAACCATCTCCCGGTAACTGTTACCGCCATTGTCTTTCCAATTCTTTATTATCTCAACAATTTTGCATACTCCCAAATACAGCAACGAGAATATGGCGACAAGAACAACAAGTGGCAAAAGGATAGGCGACAGCAAAATACACAACACTACATTGACTATTATCTCCTTCCTACGCTTCTTGCGTTCAGTTTTCTCTCTTGCAGCCTTCTCTTCTGCAGAAAGAGGTTTCGCTGGTTTTCCTGTATATCCGTAAAGCATATTATGCAAAGATAAATAATTTTGAAATTAATATCACAAATATTTCCAGAAAATCTTAGGAAGTTTAACATTAGGCAACTTCGAAGCTCCGAAGAACATTGACGCCATTTGCATAGGGTCTATTCCGGCATTGCCAGTTCCGAGAGCCGTTACGAGAAACGTAAGTTCCGGATGTTGGCGAGCAAACTCGGTAAACCTAACTACGCTTTTGAATATTTCATGAATGTCTGCATGTTCACTTATATAATCTGTCGGTATGGCGTAAGAACGTCCCTGTAGTCCTTCTGCCTTTCCGTATGTCGCACCGAACATTTTCACAGCCATACCTGCCGCCGATCCATTATGGTGTCCCAATATATTACTGCCGAAAACGAATATCTCGTTCTCTTTCAATTCCGACACGTAGTCTGGAGTTATCCTCGACCTGCTGATTTTATTTCTGCTGGTCAGATCTCCGGCATTCTCTCTTCTTCTCCACTCTTTTTCTGAAATAAAAGAATCGTCAAAACCTGTAGATTTGCAAAGATCAAAATACAGCGACTTGGCGATATACCTCTCCTTGCTTAACATCTCGTTGCTCCACATGCTGCGCGTACCTTCGTCAGTTTGATTGAATGATGTAGCGTTGCCGATATTCAAGTCGTTTGCCACCTTGTCAACATCAATATTTGCACCAATAAAGGAGAATACCACACCGTTTTCTTTCATCCTGCCCACTATTCTGTATATATCCTGCAAAGTAAAGCGATGTGAAGAATTCTCGTATCCGTCTGTTATGACTGTAACATAACCCAATGGATAACCTGAATCCTTTTTCATAATATATCCTAAATCATTCAAGGTATGCCCCATGGCATCATATAAAGGAGTGTTGCTACATGGAGTGTAATCTTTTTCTGTTATCAAGTCTACTTCTTCTATCGGCTGTAGATTTCGTATATAGCGCATGTTGCCACCATAGAAGAAAAAAAGCGACAGATAATGTTTCTGTATGCCTTTCGATTTCTCCTGCAACACTTTGATGTGAGAGATTGTTTCGTTGCATCCATCTACGGTCTGTTTTCTGATACAAGACATAGATCCACTCTCGTCAACTACTATCAGATGGTATACGTTCTGAATATCATCTCGTGTTGTTTCGGATTTATTGCCATCTACAACAGTTTTCTTCGCACCATCCTTGCTATTATCATCATTACAAGGCTCTTGTGCATTGCTTTCATTGTTGCTCATATTCGGCTGAGATTCAGTTTCAACCTTTTTGCCAAATAAAATCTTTAAAATATTCATAATGATAAAATTTTAATCGTTTAATATCAATTTGTAATATATTCTGCGAGTCATGTTCTGTCCGCTCATACCTATCAGGGGCGCTATTTATTATGGTCTGTACGTAAGGCCAACACTATCAGCAGTATCGCCACAGCCACATCCACGAGATTCCAAATGTCCCTGCCCAGCGGTATTTTCGCCAACGGCTGGAACAACAGTGCCAATGCTCCGAATGTCCACACGAGCTTCTCCTTTTTCATTTCGTAATACTTGTAGGCAATATATACAAAGCCTATGGCTGCCACAAATCTTACTAACGCATAATAGCCGTATGGCATATTGAAGAGGCAGAGCAGCAAGATGGCTGCAAGAATGAAGTTAAGTTGTTTCATAATCCTATTGTTTATAGTTTTATTTTATCTCTTTATGCAAAACCTCTGCATGAGGTTAACATCTTGTCGACAAGAATATGCAATTTTTTATTTTATCGAATACAGAAGAAGCAAAGGACTGCAAGCCACATGTTCTTTTGTTTTTCCGCTGCAAATATATGGCGAATTTAATAACCAACAAAGGATTTTGCGTAATATCTACACAAAAGACAAACGCTTTTAACTTTCTTTTGCGTAATTATTACACATATACATCTTTTATATAATAAAAAAGGGCGAGTTTTGTTGCCATGCAAACATACAAGACATTCAAATATAGAGTAAAGTAATTATAACAAATGAATCCAATTTTCTATATTTGCATGAAATAATCTGTATCTCACTATAAAAATAATAAATACATTTTGTCTTCCTTTCGATTTCCATTATCTTTGCATAAGATAAGCTGCATCTCGGCAATAAGCCCAAACATGTTTGGGTTATATTGCTCTCGATTTGCATTATCTTTGCAGAAACAATAAACATTAAAAGCAAAATGGATTTAAAGCACGACATAATAGAATACACGAACTGTTGCATAGGTGCATTTGCCAATCGCTTCAAACTTTCATTAGTAGAGGCTTATATATATTTGCGCAAGTTTAAGGGCATAGACTTTCTTATAGACTGCTATGCCGCAGAGCATACTTTATCCATAGAAGATGCTGTAGATGATATTGCCTATATATGCAGGAAAAACGGAGGAAGGTTAGCATGTTAACTTTATATCATGGAAGCAATGTCGTTATCGACAACATTGATTTATCTCGTTCACGCTTGGGGAAAGATTTCGGATGTGGATTTTATCTAAATCCAGACAAAGGGCAAGCTTGGTAAATGGCAAAGCGTACAGCTATGAGAATGCAAGAAGGTAAACCAGTCCTTAATACATACACGTTTGACGAATGTCTAATAAAAGAAACCTCACCCCTATCTGTAAAGGTATTTAATGGATATTCGATAGAGTGGGCTGAATTTATATTGAAGAACAGGAGAAACCTTGAGCAAACACCAATTCATAATTATGATATAGTAATCGGTCCGATAGCCGATGACACTGTCGGACTTCAATTGCGAAGATTTACTCAAGGTTATATAAGTATTGAGAAAATGATAGAAGAGCTGCTATTTCATAAACCTGCAATTCAGTATTTCTTTGGCACAAACAAAGCAATAGGTTATTTAAAAAAAATTTGATTATGAGTGAAGATATACAATTTCAGATAGAATGCCTTTCAACAGAACTTGTTGAAATGTTGATGCAAAAATATGATTGGGACATAAAAAAAGCTTTTGATGAACTATATTCATCGGAAACATACAGACGTTTATGCAATCCTGCTTGTGGCTTATACTACGAAGGTGCCGTGTATGTGTTTTCATATCTTGAAGAAGAAATGGAGACAGGAAAAATGGCATGAGAAGATTTTCTTCTCATGCCATGTATTATAGCTTAAAAAACTTTGGGCATCCAGAATGTAAAATAATACTGATTGTTTTCAGCAATAATATCAACTTCAACCTCACCGTTCGACAATATACTGGTATCATTTTCTATCATCGACAATTTGAATGAATGTTTCTTCAATTCTGATTTTATGTATTCAAAAGCACCTTTATTAAAAATAGTGAGAGTGATACAGGGGCCGAAGCCTGCACTTCCACATGTCAATACTGAAGATATTCCTTTTTTGAATTTTATAGGTGCGCCGCAGGCTGCAACTACACAGTTCTTGTAATACACATCTTCGAAATAGTGGTCTGCAAGTTCTGGGTCATGATAGCGTCCTCTGAAAGAATATCCGTTCTGCTTCATTATACCGGCAAATTTTCTGTAAGGATTTTCTGCCTTTAGGCACTCTATCAGTTTGCCGATACTTACAAGTTGATTTGCAATAGATTGCCTATTGCCTTGCGCCTCGTCATTGTCTGCACTACGACTTTTAAGAGCTTTTTCAGAACAATGCGTAGCGGCTGTCGGTCCAGACATTGAAGGTTGTCTGGTTAATCCTATCAGCGAAAAACAAATCAAAAAAATTATTAGCAAAATTCTCATACTGATATCTCAAATATTACATTTAATTAGCGGGTCCTAAATAAAATGTTTTTTAATTCATTCCAAGTGAAGTGAGTACGTATAAAAACATTTTTATTGGGATATGACCAAATATATTCTATTCCCAAACCATTTTTATATGCCAATTGGAGATATTTTCTTGTTGGATTTTCTATGTCATAAAAGTTATTTTCCATTTTTTTCTTTTGAACTCTACTAATTTTCACAGAATCACTTGGTATCACTTCTTCATCATCATAAATAACATAAGGAAATTTAATGCAGCCATCTTCTATATGAATATTTTCTGAAACAAAATTCTCTGAATTATCAATAAACATAGTGGCATTATCACACACAATTTCTGCATTAAGAACATCTGTATTTGACGGCGTCTTGGAAAACAAACTTTCAAAATCAACTGTTTTATAAATTATTTCTTTTGAGTTTCTACCAACAAATTTAAAATCTAAGGAATATCCTTTATCAGACAATCCGTCAGTCATATAACCCAATATCCCATTTTGATTGAACATTCTAATTGCCAATGAAGAAGTATACTGTTTGTTATTTTCAACAATGTCTTTGGCGAAATAATTTCCATCCTCTAATATTTCGACTTCAATAATAATCTTATCTTTATCTTTTTCTATTGAATTCAAAGTTTCATACAAACCAAACAGATAAGGACAATTAGCATTAGCATCTATAATATAATTATGTACGTCTGATTTATTCAGTTCCAAAATATCATTAATGGTAATGCATGAAAAACCATTAATACTATTTTTATTATACTCAAGATTTGGTCTTAATAGTCTGACTACATTTTTATTTTCATCTACATAAAATGAAAGATCTGTATTATCGTCAGTGTTTTTATTTAAATCTTCTTTTTTCTTAAAGAATTTATCTGCAGGATATATGTCCTTAGGACTAAACGAAACAAATTCAACAACATCGCTATTGTCCTTCACATAGCAATCTATGCTGTATCCATTGAAGTTATATTCCAAAACTTTAAAGTTCTCATAGTCATCCGTCTTGTAGGTATGATTAGGTTCACCATGTTTTTGCTTAAGCTCTTCTATTGTACATTTATCAACAAAATCATGAAATACAGACATGTCAAAACTCTCATATACATCATTAATTTTATATTCCTGCATATAATTGCTTGCAATTTTATTTATGACAGCGGAACATGATGTAAAAAGGAATACAACACATAAACTGACAAATGTATATATCGTTTTCATATTATTTATATTTTAATTAATCCAATATACTGCTATCTGCAAGTAAAAGGTGAAATAATATATGAAATAAAATAGAGAATGCATAGGATACTTGTAGTCAGACCAAACAAATAAGACCAAATTAAGAAAAGCCACCAAAAAACATTGTATGCCGTTGTGTAAAATTCAGCCTTACACAAAGTATCCGTAAACAAACTTAGTATAAAGTTCGGAAAGGAAAACAATCCGTGCCAAATACCAATAGTTCGTTAAAATTTGAG
>DBKQ01000009.1 GCA_002298545.1 Prevotella sp. UBA746 | reverse complement strand
CTCACACTTACCCTCACCATCTGAAACCACGATGTACAGGGCGTTTCAGGGCTATGTGTGAGGGTGTGAGGGTAAAAAGACAAAAAACTTTTTTCTGAAATTGTAATAAAATATATCCCCGGGATTTCATGTCATATACAAGAGTCGATAAAAATAAGCACCGCAAGTTCAATATAGAACTGCAATTCCCAGTGTAGGTATAGCCTAATAATCTATACCTGAAAACACCGAGGGGTTTGGGGGCGAGCAGCCCCCATGAGTGAAAAAATCAACAAGCAATGCATAAAAACAAAAAAAGGGAGACCTCTGTCTCCCAAAGATTAATTAAATTTGCATTGCAATGTACAAACAATTAACCTCGGAGCAAAGGTACACAATTTCTGTGCTACTCCAAAATAGAATGAAGCAAAAAGATATCGCCAAGGCGATAAATGTAAGTCCCAGCACTGTGTCTCGTGAAATAAGGCGCAATAGTGGGATTAGAGGACGCTACAACTGGGAAACAGCCCAAGCCAATGCTATACGCACAAGACGTAAGAAGCCTGGCAATCATTCTGTAGATGATTCTATAAAGGAAGAAGCGAAACATATTCTTGTTACAGAGCAATGGTCTCCTGAACAAATATCAGGTGCATTGGCTAAGGAAGGCAAGCATATTTGCCATGAGACAATATACCGTATGATACGCAAGGACAAGGCAGAAGGTGGTATATTATATAAACATTGCCGCCATAGGCTAAAGCATCGTTCCAGGCCAGTCGGTGGCAGGCGCACATCTATACCCAATAGAACAAGCATCAGCGAGAGACCTTCTGAAGCTGACGGAAAGCGTTTTGGAGACTTTGAAATGGACACTATCGTAGGGAAAGGAAATCATGGTGCTATCGTGACGCTCATAGAGCGCAGTACAAACATGCTGTTTATGAGAAAACTTGCAAATGGAAAGAATGCCAAAGAGCTGGCACGTACTGTTATACATTTGCTCTCTCCATTCAAGAAGCATATCAAGTCTATAACAACAGACAATGGTACCGAATTCGCTTGCCATGAAAGGATAAGCAAGAGCCTTGGAGTCAACATCTATTTTGCTGACCCTTACTCTTCATGGCAGAAGGGAGGTATAGAAAATGCAAACGGATTGATTAGACAATACGTGCCAAAATCAGAAACTTTTGAGCATGTCAGCCACCAACAGATTACAAAGTATTCAAAGAAAATTAACATGAGACCAAGGAAAAAATTAAATTTCAAAACACCACATGACTGCTTTTACAAACAAATCAAGTAAATTTGCACTTGCTTGTTGAATTCACGCACCATTTTGTAATGCATGAATCGTTAACGAATAAAAAAAAGACTAAGTTTCTTGTAGTAAATTGTATGTCGGCTTCGTTTTATATGTAGAAAACATCAATGAATCAAACAACTAAAAAAATACATCCTCGAGATGAATCACGACAACGGTTTTGCAATGATGTAAAGAAATGACATTTGATTTTGTTACGTATATATAAGAAGGATAACTTAAATTAGAATGAAAGCTGGACGACACGCATGCCGTCCAGCTTTATGTTATTCTACAAGTTTGTTGTATTCCTCGTCGCTCACAGGCTCAAGCCACTCGTTAGGAGCCGAGCCCGGACAGGAGTTCTCCACTGCCACATGCGTAGCGATATGCTGGAACCACGAGTCTTTCTGTGCACCGTGCCAGTGTTTCACTCCTTCCGGAATGTCTATCACATCGCCTGCCTTGAGCGGAATTGCCGGTTTTCCCCACTCCTGATACCAGCCTCTGCCCGACACGCAGATGAGAATCTGGCGCGCGCCGTGGTGGATGTGCCAGTTGTTGCGGCAGCCTGGTTCAAAGGTTACGTTGTTCATCGGCAAGGCGGTATTCTCGTCTTTGTCGAGGTTCTTCGGGGCGAGCGATGCAAGATGACTGTTGCCGATAAAGTATTTGGCATACGCCGTGTTGGGGTTGCCTATGGGGAAGGTCAGATTTTCTTTTCCATTATCGTCAGACTTCACAGCATCTTCTTCATCCGCCCAAACTTCCTTGGCAAGGCGGAATGCCGCCCATGCCTTTGGCCATCCGGCATAGAATGCCATGTGGGTGATAATTTCCGAAATTTCGGTTTGGGTAATTCCGTTGTCTTTTGCCGTCTGAAGGTGATATTTCAGTGAGCTGTCGGTTATTCCCTGACTGATGAGCGACGTGATTGTCACGAGGCTGCGGTCGCGCAGCGAGAGAAGGTCGTTGCGGCTCCATACTTCTCCGAAGAGCACATCGTCGTTGAGACGGGCAAACTCCGGAGCAAACTCACCCAGTTGGGTGCGTCCTGCTGTCTGTACTATTTTCTTTTGTGCCATAACGCTTAATGATATTATTGCAAATAATGTTAATAATCCCGTTTTCTTCATATACTTTGTATTAATGAATTCTGCTTTACGGATGCAAAGTTAAAGGAAACACGACTAACGAATATTACCCTAAATACGGATTACATTATCCGAATTACTGAAGAATATCAAACTATACGCCATATTTTTTTTGAACTAAGCTTAATTTCCATTACACTTTTCTCTTATAAATAAAAAGAGAAACAAAAATCAGGATAAAAACCTTTATCACGAAAAAAAAGACTAAATTTGCGAACTAAGAAACAAGGACAAGCGATATGGAAAAAGAAAATACATTGACAGAGAATACAAAAACGCCGAAGGCTACAGAACTGTCGGCACTCTCTGACGACGAGATTCTGCAAGGCTTAAAGGATTCAAATCCAAGGATTGTCAAGGAATATTTCTACGGATACTGTCGCGTGGCTTACTGCATCTACGACAGGAAATATAGTCTGCGGAGCAAGCCCGGACTGGACTTCTACTCGCTCGCACACGAATATTACCTCTATCTTTATGAGCACCACTTCAAGCCTCTTGAAGACAGGAAGCCAAGCGCGTCGCTCAAGACGTGGATGGTCAACGGATTCCGCTTCTTGACACTCGACAAGCTGAAGGCTGTGGTGAAAGAACATCGCTTCGAGAGTTTCGAGGCAAGACAGGAGAACAGAAGAATGAAGTTTGACGTAACCGACAATATGTTTGAGCAAGAACTTTACCGCACGATAGAGGACATCGGCAACAGATTCTTCGGTCGCGACAGCAAGAACGCCATTATTCTGAAAATGCTCTACATCGAGGGCTTTAAGGGCAAGGACGTGGCTGTGCAGTTGGGCATGACGGCATCTGCCGTTACTCAGCGTTGTCAGAAGATGATGCATGATGTGGTGATTCCTTATTTCAAGAGATATTTCGATGCCGCGGAATACGAAACGAGCTTGTCTTTCTGCGAGGAGCAAGAGACAAAGAATTCTACCGACAGGGCTTACGCTGCCTCACCAATGGTATACAAGTCCTGCATAATAGCAAGCAGCAAGGATAATAATAACGATAACTTTAATCATTACACAAATAACTACAATAGTATGGAAAACTTAAAGAAAGACAGGATTACTCCTCAGTGGATAAACTCATTGAAGGAGAACGAGATTTTCGTGTTTGGCAGCAACCTTGCCGGTATGCATGGCGGTGGCGCTGCCCGTGTTGCCCGTCTACGCTTTGGCGCAGTAATGGGACAAGGCGTAGGTATGCAAGGAAAGAGCTATGCCATACCGACGATGCAGGGAGGGACGGAAACCATTCAGCCTTACGTGGATGAATTCATCGCCTATGCCCGAATGAATCCCGACAAGCATTTCCTTGTCACACCTATCGGCTGCGGCATTGCCGGATTTGAACCTGAAGACATTGCCCCACTGTTTGAGGAGGCTAAGGAGGTAAAGAATATCAGTCTGCCGGAGAGTTTCTGGGAGGTGATAGAGTGAGATAAATAGATGACAGTATATGTTAGGAGCAATTATAGGCGATATTGTTGGCTCGAAGTATGAGTTCAACAATACATTTGACTACAACTTTGAGTTATTCGGTAAAGGATGCGACTTCACCGACGATACAATCTGTACGGTAGCTATTGCCGATGCGATATTAAACAAGCGAAACTATCAGGAAAGCTTGCACGACTGGTGTCGCCGCTATCCCAGCCCGAAGGGAGCTTACGGCGGAAGATTCGCAGCATGGGTTCATTCAGACAATCCACAGCCATACAACAGCTTCGGCAATGGATCGGCAATGCGGGTATCTCCTGTAGCATGGCTCTTTGATGATTTGTCGCAAGTTCTGGAAGAGGCTGAAAAGACGGCACTCCCCACACATAACCATCCCGAAGGAATAAAGGGAGCAAAGGCTGTGGCTCATGCCATATGGCATTTCCGCAAAAGCAAAGTCTCTTGTAAGGGTAAAGATGAAGACGGTCTGCCAACGGATGAAATCATGAATGAGTTCAAAGGAATAGCCAGCAGCTATTACGAGGACTTCGACACACGGGATTATCCCAAAGGAGTATTCGACGAGACCTGTATGGATGCCGTCCCCCTATCCCTCCATATCATCGAAGAGTCGAAGAGTTTCGAGGATGCCATCCGTCTCGCCATATCTCACGGTGGCGACAGCGACACCATCGGTGCCATCGTCGGTTCTGTTGCCGAGGCACGCTATGGTGTTCCACAGCAAATAAAGGATAAGGCTATAACTTTTCTATCTGACGATATGAGGCGGATATATGAGCAATTTACCGAAAAGCAGTATCATGCTCTATAGAATCCTCTTAATCCACAAGATACAACAACTATGCCGTATGCCGATACTCCGACGGTGTCTTGCCGGAATGCAACTTGAAGAACCTCACGAAATGCTGCGGATATTCAAAACCGAGCCTTTGGCTAACCTGTGCAACGGTGAGCGAATCATCATCGAGCAACTGCTTTGCAGCTCTCAGCAAACGGTCGTTGATAAACGCCTTGGCGGTTTTGCCAGTTTCTGTTTTCACGAGTTCCCCGAAATATTTTGCAGAATAACAACACTTGTCGGCAAAGTATGCCACAGACGGCAGACCTTCTTTCTCTGCCTTCGAGGCGATGTATTGGTCGAGGAGCTCCGAGAATTTCTTCACCACCGAATGGTTTATCTCCTCACGGGTAACAAACTGGCGGTCGTAGAAGCGCAAACAATAGTTCAACAGCAATTCTATATTGCTAACTATCAGTTCCCTTGAATGTTTGTCGATACTGCGATGAAGCTCTTGCTGAATCATATCGAGCACCCCGCGGAATATCTCTATCTCACCAGCTGAAAGATGGAGAGCCTCGTTGGATGTATAGTCGAAAAACTCATAGCGACTGATGTTCCTCCCCAATTGTGTGCGACTGAGCAAGTCGGGGTGGAACACAAGTGCCGTCCACTTGGGGTATTCCACATCCGGGTTTGGCTCGACATGGATTACCTGTCCTGGAGCGAAGCTCGTAACCGTCATCTCGTCGAAGTCATACATTGTTCTGCCATACGACAGCTTACAGCCTTTGTTCTCTTTCAAGAACAGGGCATACAGTCCATAATGGTATACTGCCTCTTCCTGTTTCTGCGGTTTATCGAAATGCGCAACACTAACCAAAGGATGCAGAGTCTCGAAGCCAAAACGGTCGTTGAACTCCTGTACCGTATTATAATATATCTCCTGCATAACTATATAGATTGGATTTATATGCTCCCCCTCCCTTGCTAAAAGCCATTGTGGAGGAGGAGTATATAAATCCGCTAATTCAATTTATTATAATATATTCAATATATCCTCAACAATCTGGTCGTCGAGCAGACGGTTGTCTGAAAGGAGCTGGTTAACATCAAAGCGGTCGTATAGTCCCTTCTTTATTCCGCCCACAAGCACTTTCATGCTTGAAGTAGAATAATAAGAAGCTATGCGCTCGCCGAAGCCTCCGTCCTTGCAGCCGTCTTCGAGAGTAACCACAAGCTGATGGTCTGCCTTCAAATCATCAAGGGTGTCAGCATCCACGGCATTAAGATAGCGCGGATTTACGAGAGTGGCATTGATTCCCCTGTCGGCAAGCAGACGAACCACGTTTTCTCCCTTCTGATAGAACGAACCGGCTGCTATCACTGCAACCTTCGTTCCACGGTGCATCACCTTGTATCTCGACTCGAAACTATATTCCGTATCTACCTCTTCAGTTGTATGGTTCACGCCGTTGCTCGGCACACGGATGGCAATAGGTTTCTTGTCTTGCTGTATTGCCCAGCGCAACATGGCGAAATACTCCTCGCATGTAGTTGGGGCGAGATAGATGAGGCCCGGAATGCTACAGAGCATCGGTATGTCGAACAAGCAGATGTGAGTAATGTCGTTCATAGAGTTCACACCACCCCACGCAACGTTTATAACGGCAGGATTGGAGTTGATACATAGATCCTGGGCAATCTGGTCGTAAGTGCGCTGCACGAAAGTGCTGTAGACGGTCCATACCGGGTGTAGTCCGCCCTTTGCCATACCGGAAATCATTGCCACGGCCTGTTCCTCGGCAATGCCCATATCTATATGCTGCTTACCTGCCGCCTTGCGTTTCTCCGGGGTGAAGCCGGCTGCCGCCGGCGTACCTGCTGTTACGGCTATCAGCGTCTTGTCCTTTTTCATCTCGCGGAGCATCCAGTCGGAATAGAGTTGCTCATAACATTCGCCTGGAGCTGCAACCTGCGGAACGCTGCCGTCATCATTTCTCCTTGGGCGACTGCCGTCTTCAAGATTAAACGGCATTCCCCAGTGCCATGCTTCCTTATTTTCCACAGCTGGTGCAAATCCGTGTCCCTTTTCTGTGTGGATATGAACAACGGTTGGCTTGTCGGTATCCTTCACGCTACGGAACACTTCAATGAGCTTCTCTATGTCGTTGCCTTCCTCCAGATACTTATATTCAAAACCCCATGCCTTAAACCAGTTGTGCTCGCAGGTGCCGTGGCTCTCACGCAGTGCCCGCAGATTCTTGTATATGCCGCCGTGGTTCTCGGCAATCGACATCTCGTTGTCGTTTACCACGATGATGATGCCCGTGCCAAGCTCCGAAGCCTCATCGAGTCCCTCGAATGCCTCACCGCCGGAGAGCGAGCCGTCGCCGATTATGGCTATGATGTTCTCTTTCGTACCCTTTATGTCGCGTGCTTTCTGCAAGCCCGTGGCAAGACTGACAGAGGTGGAGGTGTGTCCCACTTCAAAATTATCGTATTCCGGACATTCTGCCGGTGATGAATAACCGGAAATTGCATTCATGTCGTCTACATTGCCGAGGAAGCCTGAAGCTCTGCCTGTCAGCACCTTGTGCGGATAACTCTGATGACTGACATCAAATACGAATTTGTCTACCGGGGCATTGAATACATAATGCAGGGCAACGGTAGCTTCAACGAATCCAAGGTTCGGTCCTACGTGTCCGCCATGTTTGCTCACACGGTTCAAGACTGCCGCACGTGTCTCGTCGGCTACTATTTTCAGTGCTTCTATGTCCAGACCTTTCAAGTCGGCTGGAGATTTTATCTTCTCTATATACATTACACGATAATTTTTAGTTTATTGTTTTCGGTTGCAAAGATAGCGATAATAACAATATAATCACAATACCATAAAAACAGAAATACATACCATTATTCCATTTTCTGACGAATATCAGTCTTTGCCTTATTGACTTGTTATGATCTCATCACTACAATAGACTCTTAATGGGTGAAAGTAACAAAAGGTGCAGCAACCAAATAACGATGGTGTTTGATAGAAACGGCAACAGCGTTTCTATATAGAAAAAGATCAGGGTTTGTATTCTTCTTTTATAAATGGGAATACAAACCCTGATCTGTTATTTCTGTCAGGTTTCTGTTTTTATCAGCCTGAAACTATTAATACTTCGTGTTCTGCGGGTCGAAGTTAGTCCAATTGGCTGTCCAGTCTGCACCATTGCCGAAGGCTCCGATGTATGACACCTTCTCAAAACCGGCGAGCAGAGCATCGGTGAATGAGGCTGCAGTGAGCAGCGGACTTGTCGCCGTTGGGCGATAGCCGGTTACGTCAAACCATCCATCGGCAGTTGCTGAATATTTGTTGCCCGGCTGCTGCAGGAAGAACTTGGCAGAGAACGATTCGTTGTTGGCATCTGTCAGCACCTTGTTATTGTCGGTGCCGATGGCATCGAGGTTGGCAAACCAAAGGTTCTGCAACTTGAACAGTCCATTCTGGGCAGCACCCTGGCAGTCGCCGAGCTCCTTGTCGATGATAAGACCTACAGGCCAGCCCACGACAACGGAGTTGAAGCAGCTGAGATGAGAGTCACGGCGAATCTGCATACCGCTCTGGAAACGACCCAAACCGGAACCGTTGTTCGGGTTGTATGCACCGGCTGTAATATAAGAGGCATCGTTCACGAAATTCTTATCGCCCATCTTCGGACCAACGAAGGTGATGTTTGAGAACACAGCCTGAGTGTGAGGGTCGGCATTTGTGCCCTTGGCGTTGTTGTCGCTCTCAAAGCCGTTACTCATAGACTTGTCGGCAATCTTCGGGTCGCGGATTGCAAGACCATACTGCACGTGTCCGCTGAAGCCGTTGTCGGTGTCAAAGTCATCATCCCATCCCTTATAGGCGATGAGGTATTTGCAGTCTACCGCTCCACCGAACCACTCGAAAGAATCGTCGTTGGAATAAGACACCTGCACGTGGTCAATCTTTGTCTGCTTGCCCACGGAACCGAGGGTCAAGCCGTTTATCTCCTGGTCTGTGGCAAATGGATAGCCGGCAAACTCGATGCGCACGTAGCTCAATACGCCAGAGTTGTCGTTGTCGTCGGTGCCTCCGTGCTTTGTGCGCGGACCACCCTCTATCTGCTGCTCCGTGGCATTTGTCTTTGCCTTTCCGCAAAGGATAATTCCACCCCAGTCACCAGGGCGGCGGTTGCCCGGTTCTTTCTCCGAAGTGAATACGATAGGCTGAGTTTCAGAGCCCTGTGCTATGAGTTTTCCGCCACGCTCTGCAATAAGAGCAGCCTTGGTGTCCTTGTCGCCCTTGATAATGGTGCCCGGTTCGATGGTAAGTTCTGCGCCGTCGGCGATATACACCCATCCTTTCAGTATGTAGGTTCCCTTCTTTAGGGTCTGCTTTCCTGTGAATACAAATTCCTGGTCGCCGTTTCCAATCTGCGTGCCATTGTCGTTCAAGTCCTTGCTTCCAGCCTTGTCGCTCTCGGTGAAGAGCAGGTGGTCACAGGCTGTAAGTCCGCCGTTTGTAGTCCACACGGCAGTTGCTGCATTGTTCTTTCCGTTGTTGTCATCATCGTCGCTGCACGCAGTGAACATTGTTCCTGCAAGTGCGAGGATGCCGAGGCATCCGTAAAATTTTGTCTTGTTCATATAAATAATAATTTAAGCCCCACCCCCAGAGCTGCCTTGCAGCTTCTGCCCCTCCCGAAGGAGAGGGGAGTGAATAGCTTGGTTAATTAAATTCTTTTTATAAATTATAAGTTATGCTCAGTCCGATATTTCTGCCGGGCTTGAAGCTTCGCGTCACTTGAGTTATCTTCTTGTTTGAGCCGTCGTTCATCGTGGCATTTACAAACTCCTTGTAGTAAACTCTCTGCGAGAGCAGGTCGCGAATGTTGAACTTCAGTTCCCAGTGAGAGCCAAACTTCTTCGATAGCGACAGGTCGAGCACGTCGCGAGGCATCTCGTAGCTGTCGGGCACACGGAGCGTTTCGTTTCCGCTCGTTGTTCCCTCGCTGCGCCCCACACCGATTATGCGCTTACCGATACGGTTGTAGAGCAGTGCGGCATCAAGCTGCCACTTCTCGTTTTTATAGAACAGTCCGGTGTTTACGAGATAAGGCGACTGCCCCTGCATCGGACGGTTTTCCTGGTTGACAGCGCCGCTGAAATTCACGCGGCTCTTGATGAGCGCACCGTTGAACGACCAGCTCAGTCCCGGAAGACCGATAAACGATAGGTCTTTCTTTATGTCCACTTCCACACCGTAGTTGTTAGCATGGTCGGCATTCATATAAGAGTAAATCATTCTGTTGCCGCCCGACAGGGTGTAGGTCCATTCTATCGGTGCATCGAAGTATTTATAGAAGAGGGCAACGGAAATCATCTCGCCGCGCGAAGGATAAAATTCGTAGCGCAAATCCACGTTCTGCACATAGCATGAGGTGAGTTCCGTGTTTCCCTTTACATCGGCAGCAAGGTCGAAATCGTAGAATACCGATGGCGATACCTCGCGGAACTCCGGACGGTTCACTGTTTTGCCGTAAGAAAGGCGCAGTTGATGCTTGTCGGTAAACTTGTATGTGGCATTCACCGACGGGAAGAGGTCGTTGTATTTATAATAGTGGCTCAGCGGACTCTCGCGGTCGTCGCGGGTATTGGTGATAAGTTCCATCTTGTCGTATTCATATCTCAATCCGGCATATACATTCAGTTTGCCAAACGGCAGCGAGGCTGCCAAATAGCCGGCACCGAGGGTGTTGTGCCCCTTATAGTCATCGCGGCGGTTGGGCTCTTCGAGCAGATAAAGCTTGTCGGCACCAAAGTTTGCCGCATCGCTAAGCAAAGTCGGGATGTCGCTCTTGCGGAAGTCAGGAGGGAGGGTGTTGTTCTCCGGTTCCCAGTTGTAGATAAACTCGCGGGTCTTGTAATCGCGGGTGCGGTATTCGCCGTAGGCACCGAGTTTCAAGGTAGGATTCCATGAGCCGAAAACGAAGTCATGCCTGTTGTTCACGGCAGCCGAGAGGATGTGTTCGTCAAGGCGGGTCCACTCCCTTGAAATGTCGTTTCCCGTTGTGAGTTGTATCACTCCCGTTTCAAGGGCATCGTTAGTGAGATAGCGCCTGCGGTCAGGTACATTACGGTTGGCATAAGAGTAGCTCAAGCTCCAGTCGAGTTCGTCAGCTTTCATTGTGTGCTTGCCTGTAAACTGTCCGTTGTAGGTTGTCCGACTGCGGTAGTAATATTCTGCCGAGCGAGTCTGGTTGCTCTGTTCGTCCCTACCCTCACGGTATGTGTAGCGGTCGTTGCCAAGTTGGTTGAAAATGTTTTTAAACTGGAATTTGTTGTTGCCGTTTGCCGTGAGCAGCGTCAGATTGAGCATTGCCCCGAGGCGCGCATTGTGGTTAAACTGGTTATCGAGGGAGTTGCTCAGATAGATGGAGCGGTCGTTGCGCTCGTCGTAAACGCCAAACTGATTGTTCTGCATATCGCCGAACGTGCGGTATTCATTGGTGTAGTTCACGGCGGCAATCATTCCCATCTGGTTCTCGCCCAACTTCCACCGTCTGCCGAGATTAGCCGATAGCTTCAAGTCGCCCCACGGCTTCATGCTCCTCACCATCCAGTCGTTGTTCAGTCCGTTATTCAACAAGTCTGTTCCACCATTTCCTATATGCAGGAGGGAAGTGCGGAATCCACCGTCGAGATTTCTCAGTCCACTGTCAAAGCCGAGGAAGTCGGTGCCGGAACCTTTGGCATGACTGAAATCCTTGAATACCGTTGCCGTGTTCCAGTTTCCGCCCACCGACACCTGGAAAATGTTTCCCGTAGGGATATCTTTGGTGTTCACAAGAACAAAGCCGCCCGTGTAGTCAGCAGGATATTCCGGCGACGGTGTCTTCACAATCTGCATATTGTCGATTTGTGCGCTTGGGATGAGGTCGAAGGAGAAGGCCCGTGAATCCGCCTCGGAACTTGGCGCCGCTCCTCCGTTTATCCATACATTATTATAACGCTGCGACAAGCCGCGCACCATAACAAACTTGTCGTCTATCAAGCTTACGCCCGGCACACGACGGATTACCTCGCCAGCATTGGTGTCCTGAGTTTTTCCTATCTCCTGTGCCGAAACATTGTTCACTATGACGGGACTGTTTTTCGCTACTTGTACCATAGCCGCTTCCGTGTTACGCCTTGCTACTCCGGTTACGGTCACTTCGCCCAGCGTCTGTTCGTCGGGTGTCAGCGCTACGCTAATCATCTGAGGCTGGTCGCTCGCCCGAACCCCGTCAATCTTTTTATTCTTGTATGCCACGTACGTTACGGTCAGCGTGTACTTGGCATCAGAGTTTAATCCTGAGAGTTTGAAATTGCCGTCCAGGTCGGTTGCGGCAACGATATTTGTGCCGTCCACCTGTACGGTGGCTCCAATCAGAGCCTCTTTCGACTTCCCGTCGGTAACCCGTCCCACTATATCTGCCGCCATGCCGTTTATAGCAGGAGCTGCAATCAATGCAGCAGTCATTACAATCTTGTTTACCTTCTTTAAAACCATATCTCCGTTTAAATCTTTTTTCCGCTGCAAAGGTATGGACTGTATGTTACATCATGTTTTCACTCATGTTATGATAATCTTACTTATGTGTTTCATTAGTGTTTCGAGGGGAATGAATGATATACTTATAAAAAAAAGAGGAAACAATTACTTACGCCTTAAACTTTCCGACATTTTCCGAGTCTTATATAAAAAGCCAAAACTTATGAAACATCAATTATTTACATTTCTCCTCATTATCATGGGAGTAATCACAGGAGGCAAGACATTTGCACAAGAGATAAAATTTTCAAAGGAAACATTCTCTGACGGGACAATAAATCTGCAATACAGAAAGGCAGACATTCCGGGTACAGGAGACAAGGCATTGCTCGTAATCTACTTGCATGGCGGCTCCAGCAAAGGGGATGACAACGAAACCCAAATGCAGGAACCAGGGATAAATTCCATCAGCACCTGGCTTTACAACAACAGTAGCAAAACTATCATGCTTGTTCCGCAGTGCCCTCAAAATCTGTCTTGGCTTGGCACGATGCAGGATGCCATAGTTCATCTGCTACAAACTTACATAGACCGTGGCGTGGCGGATGCCTCCAAAGTGTATATCTTTGGCGGCTCAATGGGAGGAACCGGCACATGGAACATGCTTTCCAATCATCCTGAACTTTTTGCCGCCGCCATGCCGGTTGCCGGAAATCCTACAGGACTAAATGCCGAAGCTGTTTCAAAAACGCCGCTCTATACCGTTATGGGTACGGCTGACAAACTTATGAAAATATCTAACGTGGAGGATTTTCTGAAAGAAATGGATGGTTATGATGCTGAATACGAATTCGATATTGAAGACGGATGGACTCATGAAGATGTTTGCAAGAACAGTTATACAGACGAACGCCTTGCATGGGTATTCAAACATACAAAAGCTCCGGCTACAAATATTGAAGATATAACAGGCAAGGAGAGCAAGCCAACTAAAACTGTCTGGTATTCTCTCAGCGGACAAAGACTTTTGTCTGTCCCAACGCAAAAAGGTGTTTATATAAAGACTTCATATTATGAAGATGGAAGTGCTTCGTCTGAAAAATGCTATATTTCTAAAAAGTAATCATTTCACTTTTTGAGAAAGCTTCTCCTCCCTGTGGTTAGGGAGGAGAAGTTTATTATTTCGCCACACTCTGAATCCAAGTGGAAATATCCTTCAAAACATCTTCCTGGATAGTAGTTTCAATCCTGCCATACTCCAACGGCATACCGTTTGTAGATGGTTGGAAGAGATGGTTGGCATTAGGATATTCCTTAAACAAATTCTTTGAATTTTTCGGCAACAACGACTTTGCCGCAGATATATTCTCCTTAGCCCTCACCTGTGTGTCTCGGTCTCCGCCAAGGAGCATCACGGGGCATTTTGTCTGGCGTAAGTCATCAGCAGGATTATAAGAGATGAAATAATCCAGCCACTCGTCGTCCAGCTGTTTCATCGTTTCAAGCAAGTTTTGGCGCAACTGCTCCGGCAGATTAATGTCTGCTGTCAACATAGGCAACAGAGCTTCGGGCTTTGAGGCAAAACGAAGTTTGTTTCCCGATGTCTTATATTGAAATATACGGCGCAGCGCCTCGACATACTTGTTGATGTTCTCATCGTCGAGTCCAGCCTTCTTCATTATATCGCGATTTTGCATCAGCAATATGCTGTCGCCACGCAATGCCGGTCCGGCGAGCGACACCACGAAGTCTGCCTTGCCTTTTGCAGCAAGCATATATCCTATTGTTCCACCTTCGCTATGCCCCAAGACACCAATCTTGCCGAACTCTTTTGTCGCTTTCAAGAAATCAATTCCGGCAAGGGCATCCAACATATTATCATAGGTGGTAGCCTTGGCGGCATCGCCAGTAGACTGCTCCACCCCACGGTCGTCGTAACGCAAGGAGGCAATGCCATGGCGAGCGAGCCAGTCGGCAATGACGAGAAACGGCTTGTGTCCCATCAGTTCCTCATCGCGATTCTGCTGTCCGCTACCGCTAACCATAAGCACCACCGGCATACCTTTCTTGAAACCCTCGGGCAAAGTTAGCGTACCGGCAAGCTTGGCTCCCCCAGCAGCAGACAGTTTGCCAGTCTGCGGGTCAATACCTTTATTCTCAAACGCCACCTCCTTTGTTTGGTATGGGAACGGCGGCAGTGGAGTCTGCGGTCGGTTGATCTTCACTTCCCCTTTTTTCAGATTCAAAGGGAAGGAATAACCCATCTGCGAGAACGTGCCCTTAATCTCCTCGCCGACGAGTTTACCTGAATATACAACATTCATTGCCTCCATCTCTATACATAGTGAGTCAGCTGCAAAATACTTAACCGCTGTCGGGATGTCCATCGCCCCTTGGTCGGGGCTGTCCATGGTAACAGTTTTGTCGGCATTAAGATGAAACACCAGATTGAGCATTGCTCCTCCCACATCAAGCACTCCTTTCCAAGAACCTACAATACCTTGGGCAAATGTGGCAACAGGAAGCGAGGCAACAAGAAGCGTTACAAATCTTTTCCGCAACAAACTGTGTTGATTGCGCGTTATGTATTTCATATTTAGGATGTATTTATTATTCAAGCTCTTGATTTAGTTCTTCCCCTCCCCCGCCTCCCCTTCCAGGGGCGGAGCAGTTTCCATTTCAACCACTCTTTAAGGACATCTATTATTATAGAGTTATATGTCCCTTCCAGAGGCGGAGAAGTTTCCATTTCAGCAAAAAGATTGAGATAATTGGTTATTTCTGCTACTTAGAAATAATATGCAGCGGAAATCTGCCAAGCGTTAGAGCGTCCGTTGGAAATATGCTTGCCCACTTCCTTCACAGTAGCCTCGCCAGTTTTTCCACAAGAGATATTATAGTTGAATCCAACCTCAAGATGCTTTACTAAAGTAACACCCGCACCAAGATTAATACTCAGGTTAGAAGACTTCAACTTATAGTCAGCCGCACGCATATCAAACTTTTTGTCTCCTACATTAAATCCGAACTGAGGACCAGCTGCAAAATATATACCGGCAAGGTCGCCAAGTCCGATGCTATAACGCAGATTAATCGGAATATTAATTGCCTGCTGTTTTACATTTGCCGAAGTTACATCCGTTCCAGTGGTATTCTCTGCATCGAACTTCACCTTAGCCTCACGCTGGTCATAAAGAGCAGCGGCATCAATTCCGAGTCCTACTATCGGAAGAGTGAACTTTACAGACGGACCAATGAAGAATCCAGTGCGGTTAGAAGCATCGAGAACATCCTTGCTCATCGACATATCAGTGATGTTAAGACCACCCTTAACACCGAATTTGATTTGAGCCTGCGACGGCATTGCAGCCATCATTCCTAAAGCCACAAGGGCAAGAGTAAATACTTTTTTCATAAACGATAAGGTTTTAAAAATACCCACCCTAACCCTCCCCAAGGGAGGGAATGAGAGTAGTCCATTATTTTAAAGGTGTGAGTATCATTGATTAAAAATATATTATAAATATTACTATCTTACATTTTGCGACCTCTCTCCCCCATCTTATAATTTAGACTGGTTCCTTCCCTCCCTTGAGGAGGGTCTGGTTGGGTGGAGAGTCAAGTGGATTAATGTCTCTGACGACGAACGGAAACTCTTGCAGCAGAAGATCCTCCAGATGATGCAGAAGAAGAAGTACGACGCGACTTCTTGCTCACACTTGTAGAAGCCGAAGAGCCACCGGCACGTCGATTGCGACGTGTCTTTTTCTTCCCCTTTACGTCCTGCTGAGCCTTAGCAACACTGTCGAGAGAATCTTTCAGCTGCTGATTACCCCAAAGGTTCTTCTCAAAAGCCACAAGTTCACCCTCAATGCGTTTCTGTTCCTTAGTCATGGCAGAATCCGTCTTGCAATACTGTGCAAGAGTCTTGCCGAGCATATTCGTTGTCTTGTAAATTTTGCCACGATACATGTTTTTGGTGAAATAATCATCCAAAGTCATAGTGGCAGCATTATTCAAGTCGCTCGTCATGATAATCTGCTTACTCAGATAAGGAGCCACATCATCATATTTCACCCAAAACAGAGGATAGGTCTGCGGAGCATCCCCGAAGTCATCCTCTCTCGACATTATCGGACAGAGGGCAATAACCTTAGTATGGAAAGTAGCCGAACGCTGGTCGTAGTAGGCACATTCCTTAATATAATACGACTTCACCTCCTTCGACGGGATATCGCTATTGTCGATATTAATTCCGTTTCCCTTTTTCTCATAGTAGATATGATAATTGTCGAGAAAAGCGAGCGGTTTAATCTTCGAAGCATCGTTAAACACCTCATTGCCGTCGAGACGGTACTCATAGCAGTTTATCTTACCGCGCATCATGAGCTTAAAGAGATAGGTAAAGAGGTTCATCTGTGACCCCACAGCCTCAACCGGGTAATACAGTCCGGCATTAGCCTCATCGGTAAGACTGATGGTACGGTAAATATCACGGCGCCACACTACATCCTCTTCCATTGGAGCAGCAGTAGGATATGATATCTGTGCCCTTGTAGTGATATTCTGAGCATTCGATGTCGACTGACTCGCCTGCTGTCTGCGTCGTGCGGCAGGCTGTGCGCTCATTGTCTCGGCGAGGCATGCCGCAAGTATTATTAGCAATATCTTCTTCATATTGTATTATGTTTTCTATTCTTTATTTCACTATAACTTCCATCGATGCCGGCAGCGTACGTTTAATTCCGTCTGGTCCTACAGCCGTGACGCGGCTGATATAGAACCGTCTGTTGCGCGAGAGTCCTCTAAAAGCATCCTTCTGTCTCTGCGAGAAATGAGCGCCAGCCGAAGCCATCGGCACAGCATTACCCATATTGTCGAAGAATACCGTTTCGAAGCTCAACACCTTAAACTGGATATCGAGCAATCCGTCGTCGATAGCCGCACTAACGCCCTCAGCCCCCATAAGCGAAGCCTTGGCGAGTCCGCCACCGCGATAGCGGTTTGTTCCCAGAGCGAGATAAGCCGTCGGGTCAGGCAATTTGCGCACATGGAATGTAAACTGTCCCACCTGTCGAGCCTGTCCGGTAGACAGCGACTGTACGCTGATGGTAACATCCTTGCCCACAGCAGCCGGACGTGCGATATACTTGCCCGGTCCTACAGGTTGCAGTGTTCCTCCGCTCATTGTTGCAGAAACCTTGTTGAGCGGCACTCCCGGGATGCTGATGCTGATCGGGTTGGTATATCCGGCATAGAGCACATTCATGAGGTCTGCCGAAACAGTGGCACTCGGGTCAACGACGGTATACTTCTGCGAGAAGTCGCGGCGGATAACATCGCCCCTCCCGTTCATCATAGTAATATATCCCGTAAGATTGAAATCTCCCGTCTTACCGGTAATGATTTCGTAAGTATTGTTACGAAGATTCATCTGTCTGCCACCGATGAAAATCTTAGGCTGTTGTGTCGTGTCAACGGCAGCCATCACAATTTGTGCAGAGAATTTGTCTCCACGCACTATAGTCTGTGCATTAGGGATAACAAACGCACTGAGCTTGTTCACTCTAATGTCCTTCATGTCGATATTCGAAACGAGAGTATGCAACACTTCGCCCTCGGCATAGCGTACATCGCTCTGCAACTTGGTGAGTAGAGTTACGGCAGCAGCCACAGGCATATCCTCAAACATGTATTCCTGCCAGTTTTTTCCCATTGCCTTTGCATTCTTCGGCAATTTTGTGGTAAGGTTGCTGGCGATGATACGCTTTTGGTTCTCATCGGCAACCATAGTAAGAATACGTTCACGGAACGAGTTGATAGCGTCAAAGAGCTTCTTCCCCTTTCCTGTTCCAGGAGCAAGCATCACATGACTTGCCGCCTCGAGGTCTTCCTTACGGTCGATGTTGTGAATGTCGCCATCAGCACCGTCAGCCTCGCGCACGATTTCCACTTTAAGTTCCTGAGCGAAATTATAGAGAGAATCGCTCATTCGCTTCACGGCAGTCGCTTTTTCGAACCACTCCCGAACCTTTTCCGGGTTGCTCTTCATCTGTGCTTCGAAATCGCCATATATGTTTTTGTTCTCCTGCACCGCATTGTCCGTGGTACGCTGCAGACTCTCGTCGACTATAGAGAAGCCGTCGAGCACCTGCGTTGACACGTTCATCGCAAGCATTGCCATCAAGACGACATACATAAGGTTGATCATCTTCTGGCGAGGAGAAATTGGTCTTTTCTTTATTGCCACTTTGCTATTTGTTTATTTTTTTAGGACTTATAGGACTAATAAGACTAATGGGAGTTCTGGGAGAACTGAGAGAACTGGGAGAACTGAGACACTCTTAATTCTACACTCTCAACTCTACACTCTTAACTCTTCATCCCATTCATGTTAACGGTCATCGCTTCAATCATGCGGGCATAGATAGCATTGAGCTGTTCAATCTGTCCAGCCATCTTGCGCGACTGCTCGTTAATCTGGTCGATAGTTCCGATTTGTGCACTTGCTCCCTTAAGCTGCATCTCGTACACCTTGCAAATACCCGTAAGAGTGCGGTTGAGGTTTTCCATCTCCTCGGAGTCGCGTGTCAGGCGCTGACTCTGCTCTGAAACTTTCGACAGCATCTCCGTAAGCTTGTTGAGCTCCTCTACATAATGGTCGGTTGCCTCTGCCATCTCCGGCGACACCTGCTGTTGCTGTGCCACCCACTGCGGCATGTTGACCATGGTCGGCTGCTGAGCTGGTTGAGAAGACGACTCGGACATCTCCGATGACTCTGACGGCTCGGTAGCAGCAGAAGCAGCTGCCGATACATTACCGCCGGCTGCTGCCGACGCAGCACCTGATGACGGAACGCCTCCACCTATTATAATAGTGCCGCCCTGCGGCACGCCAGCCATTGCCGGCTGAGCAACATGAGTTGCGGTGCCGCTCTCTTCAGCCTCACGTTCAGCCATATCCTCCTCATACTCTTCTTCAATCTCCTCTTCATCGATATGAGTAGGAAGATCCTTGCCGTCGGCAGTCTTGTCGAACGGGCGGTCGAAGGCAGACAGGAAGAACACAAAGATTTCGGTACCCATTCCGAGGAACAACATGAAGTTAGCTCCCGGCAAGTGGGTCAACTTAAACAGTGTTCCGGCGATTACGATTGATGCTCCCCAACTGTAGGCATAATTCATGAATGTCTGTCCGGGAACGCTGTCCAACCACTTCTGCAAGCGGTATATCACATTATATTTGCTGTATTCTGTCATTTTTTCTTGCTTCCTTTTTGTTTAGAACTTGTTGTGCTTGCCAAACTTCTCACGCAGCGGAATCCGATGTAGCTGCGCGGCTGGTTCTGATACTCCCATGTGCGCCATGCCGAGCGGATGAACGATTCCGGATCTTTCCACGAACCGCCTCTCACGCTCTTCTTTTTCATCTTATACGGGTCTTCAATCGCCGCATTGTATGAGAGTTCCGGATTGAGGTCGTTCATTGCCGTAACTCCGGCTTCGGTATATATGGTACTTGTCCATTCCGCCACGTTGCCCGCCATATCATACAGTCCGTTGCTGTTTGCGGAGTATATACCTACGCGACTCGTTATAAGATTTCCGTCGCGGGTATAATTTCCTCTGTCTGGCTTGAAATTGGCATAGAAACATCCCCGGTCGTTCTTCACGTCCTGGTTTTCCCAAGGGAATTCCGTACCGTCCTTGCCACGTGCAGCAAACTCCCACTCTGCTTCTGTCGGCAGACGGTAGCGCTGCAGGTATTTTGCCACGCCGCCGAGTCCCTTCAGCAGATAGTCGGTGCGCCATGCACAGAAGGCATTCGCCTGTTCCCAAGTAACTCCTACAACAGGATAGTCGTTGTATGTAGGACTACTGAAATAGAGTCGCATATACGGTTCGTTGTCTGAGTTCTGGAAATCATTCACCCAGCAAGTAGTATCGGGATATACATTCACGATGTATGTGTTGAGGAAGTCCCACGGACCGCTCAACTGTCTGTTTATCGTCTGTCTAACGATTCTGCCCTCATCGTCGATGTAAGCCGTATCCTTTGATATCATCACCACCTCGTCTGGATTCACCTGCACGTCGGTATTCAGATTGCGCTCTGCCGGATTGAGACGGTTGCGGCGCTTTGCTGCCGTAACATAGTCGTAAATCTCATAGCGGTAGTTCATCTGACTGGCATCGAGCATTTTTTCGCCCGTTACGGGATTCGTTACGTAAAGGCTCTCGATAGCCCTCTGCTCGTCTTCGTTAGGCTTCCTTGGCAAAGACTTCTTCCAGTTCAGATGCGGCTTCACCGGGTCGCCGTTTTTGTCTTCCGTTATCATATACGACTCGTCGCCTCCGTAAGCCGGGTCGGCAAGACGTGTACGGAGAATGGAGTCGCGCACCCAAAACACAAACTGGCGATATTCCGAATTAGTAATCTCAGTATCATCCATCCAGAAACCGTCTACAGAAATCTCCTTCACCGGAGTCTGCACACCCCAGAGGCTATCAGACTTCTCCAGTCCCATTTTCAGCGAGCCTCTCTTTATGAGTGTCATGCCGAAAGGGGTAGGCTCGGTAAATCCGCGTCCGCCGCCAGTTCCGGTAAGCTCTCCACCTCTACTCGACGTACTTACTTTTCCGCCGAAACATCCTGTAAGGGTTAGCGTTGTAACCATCACGCAAATGGCTATAATACTATTTCTCATTTTCATTATTACAATATCCTCACGCTTTTATGTTTATTCTTTCCTTTTTTATATAGATTCAAATTTGTCTGATACCCCACGGTAAGCTCATGACTTCCGTTGCCAATGCTTATCGCCGATGTATACATTTCATAACTGTAGCTCAGCATTATGCCGTGGAAGCGCCCGCCGATGAGCGCCGTAACGGAATTTGTCGGACTGTAAGACACTCCGGCAAACATCACTTTCTTGTCGTTTGTATAGACCACGCGGGCTGATACGTCAGCCCTGTAAGCCTTGCCGTCGGTGCGCACGAGCACAGACGTCGGTATAGTTACAAACGGATTTCTTAGCTTTATATTGTATCCTCCCGTCAAATAAAATGTAGGATCCACCTGCAGCTCGTTTGTCTCTCCCAATTCTATAAGCGGCGAATTGAGGTGTTGTGCCGATAGTCCGGCATACCATCTGCCGTGGGTATAATACAGTCCGGCAGCAAGATCCATCCCGTTGCCGTTTACGTCGGTAGTAGCAAATGCCGGGTCGCCCGACTCGCCAAGGTCTACCTTCGAGCCGTCGAACTTCTCGTTGAGGAATCCGAACTGAATTCCGGCACTTATCATGCCGCCAAAGAGCTTGTGTTTATATGCGTATTGCAAAGCTATACGCTGATGGGTAAAAAGTCCGATTTGGTCGTTGAGCAGGGATATACCTACTCCATGGTATGCTCCAAGGAAATAAAGGGGCATATCTCCACCGATATACATCGTGCGTGGATTATTCTCGAAGCCCGCCATATCGAGGGCATAAGCCCCTACGACATTCAGTTTCGGTTGTTTTCCCACCGCTGCCGGGTTGAAATACGGTTCCAAATCCCAATAATGGCTGAACGATGCATCATACTGCGCCCTTACACCAATGGCGAAGAGTACAGTCAGTGATAAAATTATGTATAAACGTCTAAACACGATAGTATAACGATGCAACATGTAGTTTATTGTGCTACAACGGCAAAACATTATATTTTTTTTGAATTTTTACCTTCGCTGGCGGATTTGGACTAACTTTTATTACTGATAAAATTAGAAAAATGTTTTTCGGTCATTTTACCCTCACACCCTCACACATTGCCCTGGAACGCTCTGTTTATCGGGGTTCTGAGGTGTGAGGGATAGTGTGAGGGGTCGACGCTTATCCCTCACACTTCCTCGCACGCCACCATATCCACGCTGCGGAATATCACCACGAGTTTGTGGATGTGGGTCTTGTGCGCCACGTCCTCCACCACGCCGCTCTCTGCATAGCGCGCAATCTGCGCCTTGGCATCCTCGAAGAGTTTTTTCACTTGCTCGTCGGTGGTATTTGCTTTGCAGTATTTCAGTTCGATGATGTAGCTGTGCTCCATATCGGGATAGTTCTCGATGAGCGGGCGCAGGAAGATGTCGGCATAACCGCCCTGGTTGTCGAGCTCAGAGATGGGACGGTAGAAGCGACACTGGCATGTCATAGCCAGCGTGAAGCCGTGCACGTAGGCCTCGCCCTTCTGGCGGTCGCGCTGCGAGGAGTACTGTTTTATGGCGTCGGCGATATAAGCAAAGTATTGCTTGTATTCGCCGAGATATGCAAGGCGGCTTTCAAGCTGCCCCTTTTCGTAATTATCTACAGACAGGTCGTTCTCGCTGTATGTACTAAGAAGATATTTGTATATTTGGTCGCGCACAACCTCGTTGGGGATAACAAACTTTGTCTCGCCCATATACGTGCCGCCAATGGTGACAAGTCCGAAGTAGAACAGCAGGCTCACGAAATTGTCGGGGTCGTTGATGCTCTCGGCTGGGAAGCCTTTCTTCAGTGTGCCCGTAACAAACCCGTTGGTCACAAGGCGCTGTATCACACGGGCATCGTGCTCGAAGTTCTTATCGTGGCGTATGAGCATGCGCAACTTGTTGTAGTCCACGCGGACGTTGTCCTCTACCATATATTCCGGAAACTCACAGTCGTTGCGGATGTAGTTGTCTATGAAATATAGAACCATCACCGAGTTGTACATTGTCTCCTTGCCATACCTTGGTTTGGCAAAACAGTAGTTGTCGTACCACGGTTTCATCCTCTCTATAAGCTCATCGATAGAATGATGGAACGGACACACCGTGGAATAATAAGCGAGCATGCCGCGCACCTCTTCCTCATTGAATCCCATCATTGCGTTGAACTCCGTTTCCAATGAGTAGTTGGTACCAATATTGAAGCCACTCGTAAGGTCGTCCATTGTCACGGGACTCACGCCCGTCACGAAGACACGCTTCAAGGATGTTTCCGTGGCAGTCTTTACGGCATCGAAGAACAGGCGCAGGTAGCCCTCGCCATGGGTCTGCTGGCGATAGGTAAGCATGTGCTGCGGTTCAGCGAGAATTTTGTTGGTGAAGTGGTCGTACTCGTCGATGAAGAGATAGGCATGCTGTCCGGCATCGGTACACTCGCGACATATTGCTGCCAATTGGTCGATAGCGCCCTTACATGCCATAACTCTTTCTGTGGCTCCGTCAAGTAGATATCTCTTATAGCGTGTACAGAAGCCATAAAATTCTATGGCGCAGTAAGAGTCGAGCCCCCGCTGATAGTCGTCCAGTCCAGCCGCTACAACAGAGAAGTTAAGTCGCAGGATGAGATAGCTGCCACGTTCGGGTGTGGGATGGCTACCTATATACAGCTTACCGAACAGCTCCTCAAAGCGGTCTTTCTTGTTGATGTCATAGTAGTTTTGGAGCATGGAGAGGGTAAGGCTCTTGCCGAAGCGGCGAGGGCGGATGAAGAAGAAGAACTTGTTTGAAGTCTCCACATCTTCTATAAACGGTGTCTTGTCAACATAGTAGCAGTCGTCTTTTACTATATCCTCGAAATTCATCATTCCGTATGGGATGCGTTTGCGATAAGGGCGATTTCGGCGTGTCAGCATATCTTTACATTTATCTAATAATGGCAAAGTTACGACTTTTATTCTTATTAAGGCATAATTATATACAAAAAAACAAGCTTCTTCGTCAATTTAGGTGGTATTTTTTTGACGGGAACCGACAAAGCAACTTACCTATGCTACTAAAGCTATCATTTGCTATCGGTATTTCTATGCTGCACCAAAAGTGCAGCATAAAAGCACCTTTGGTGCCACTTTTAAAAACATTTCCCATACAGAAGTTATGGCAACCTAAAATGAATAATTCATAAGAAACGCCCTTTACCTCGCGGTGTTTCTGCTGGTGAGGGTAAGTGAATTTATCAGCCCTATTTACAAATATCTTTCAAAAGTAGCCACTGACCTTTTTTATTGCTACCATCACGACCGATATAGCATCCCTTTCGCAAAATTGTTATTTCCCTTTTTAAAGTTGCAAGTGACACCCCTACCTTTTTAGCCAATTCATCCCTTGTAAGGGAAGGTTGCTCCTTAATAGCCTTAATTATGGCAATTTGCCGATTGGAAAGAGAATCATTTATCGGCTCATTTATCGGCTCATTTATCGGCTCATTCTGAATATGCAAAGTCAGTTTTACTTGCAATAATTCTGGTTGCTCCAATAATTCCGGCTTGAGCCAGTGCTTTTCATTCCAAGCATTTAAAATGAGAGGGAAGCCAGACCCCAGGTTCTCGCCATAACCTATCATACGGAACATATTCTGCATACGCTGATTACGAGCTTTTGACTCACCACCTTTGTAAATCTGCTCAATAGGCAGTTTCAGAAGTCCAGGATTGGTCAGAACAAAACAATCGTCATACTTCTCAACTTTCAGCACTCCATTCACCATAAAATCGGAATGAATAACCATATTTGTAACGGCTTCACGCACAGCCTTGGCTTGAAGCGTATCGTCTTTGCGCACTACGCCGTCCATACTGAAAGGGTGAGGCAAATCACGTGTCAGTTTCGGAATGACCATGCGAATAAAGTTGAACAGATTGTTTTCCCAAGTACCATCGTATGTCAGTCGGTCGCTATAGCGTTGGTCTCCAATCAAGTTTGACTTGTCAATGTAGTCCATACGTAGATTGTCGAAACGCTCACGAACGGGAAGTCCCTTGCCAAACATCAATAATCCAGCCATAGTCAACCCTTCTTTTTCTGTCCTTCGGTCTTTAGTATAACCGCCAAAGTTCGTTAGAAACTCCTTATGTTCTGCCGAGTTCCATTGATGCTCTGGATGCAAGTTCTGAAACATCTGACGGAAACGTTCCAAAGTTGGTATGTCAACGTCGTCCATGGTGTAGTATTCCAACAACAATCCATCATTACCGGCTTCATTGGCATCACGTAGCATCATCTTCAGTTCTTGCTCCGTACAATGATAGTCGCCTTCATGGTTGCGTTTGAAAGTTCCTCTTGACAGATTGTTGTTGATGTATACTGGACGGACTGTATAATCGGCACGAGGAACGTTGATGGCAATAACCTTCTTGCCATCAATATCTATCGTCTGAATATCATCATCATGGAGAAGATTGATATTCACCTTTTCACGACTATTGACTGTATTCCACAAGTCCTTGCGGATTTTGTCGGCATCCTCAACGCCAACGATTTCAAACCGCTTGGCATTGTCTTGTTCGTCCATATGCTCTACAACACCCAAGAGAATGGTACCACCGTATGTATTGGCAAAAGCAGAATAGGTTTCCCAAAGTGAACCTGGTACGCCCTTGGTTGCTTTCTTGCATTCGAGCGTTACACGCTCACCGTCCAAAAGAATGTGTTTTATATCCATTGTCCTTTATTTTATTCAAAGCTTATTATAATTTCCAAAGCACTATGCTCTATCTAATCGATGTAATTCACATGTTACGACATCTTCATTCGTAACTTTGTTACTTAACAACATGTCAAGTAGAACATCTCGTCCAACAAGTTTTACTCCTGTCCCATCTGCTAAATCTATGGCACTGATGGTGAAAGAAGAGTTGGACAGCAACATTGGAATGAATTGAAAACCATATTTGTTTGAATAGTATTCACATCCACTTTTTGCCTCTTGAACACCTTGAATGCCAATAGGATTCTTTGAATGTTTTACTTGAATCGCATAATTTGTGTCTCCATTTAATGCTAACACATCAATACCTTTATCGCCATATGCCGATGTCAATATGGTCTTATAGCCCATTTTTTTGTATAAGGCAGCAATAAAAGCCTCGAACCCATAGTCGTTCATTATATCCAAATTTTCTGCTTCCAAATAGCTGTCTTGAGACTTTTCTGCAGATTCTCCAACCAAACTTTCATAGAGTTCTTGTTGTTTTATCTCTGTTCTCACTATCGGAAAGAGTGTGGCATCGGCAAGTTCAGTTTTCTTTGCCAATAAGGCATCTATGATAACATCAAATGTCCTAAAATCTTTCGAAACTGACATAGGATAATATACATTTACGTTTTTCTTCTGACCGATTCGATATGCCCTATCTGTTGCTTGTTGCTCTTTTGCTGGATTCCAAAAGCGACTATAATGTATTACGTTATTAGCACCTGTTATATTTAGCCCCATGCCTGCAGCCAAAGGAGACATAATAATAATATTGAAGCCTTCGACATTTTGGAATTCATCAACAGTTTGCTGACGACTTAATTTCTGAGATTGAGCCTTTGCAGTTGCAGGAGTCTCTCCATTAATTATTTGTAATGTACAAAAGTAGTGATTTTCTGTTAGAATAACGAATAAAGACATGGAATTATTATGTTAGATAGTGATATTTGCATTCGATAAATGAAGTATACGTCAATTCTTAGAGCATATAAACCAACCAGGCTGACTATAGGGTGTCATTCAACAGCTCATAAAATGAACGATTCCTTAAATCATTAGCAGTCACATTCTTTACAATACGTAATTCGCTAATGTCCAATCAGAAAAAGATTTCATTGTGACATCTTTGGTGCAAGCATCATGTACTCTCGCTATTTCAAAGCAATGCTACTGGGGATAATAATTCATAATTCTACTACCCTCACCATCCCTCACACTTACCCTCACCCTCAAAACCTCGATAAGCAGGGGCATTGAGGGTCATGTGTGAGGGTGTGAGGGTAAAATCAACAAAAAAATTTGGTTCTTCTCATATTTTAGTACATTTATGTATATAAGTCTATTTAGACATATATTACCATACGTAAAATGGAATTCTGGAGTTTGTCTGATGGCGTTTCTCTTTAATAAAGAAAGACCTTGCACTAAAATTTGAGAAAAACCAAAAAATTTATTATTCACCGAATGGTATAGGATAAGATTCTTCCTGAATATTAAGTGATAATATATACTATCACTTAGAATTACGGAAGGACCTAAGATAAGGAACAATAATCAAAGGGATTTAATTTTAAAAGATAAATCCCCGACCTTCTCGTCGCGAGAAAGCCGGGGAACGATAATTCAAATATGTGTGTTTTTTAAGAGTAGTCAGGATATACTTAGAAGTCGATGTCAAGTCCTACACCAACGACATCATTGTTACGAGTGTAGTCGGCAGTATATGTAAGACCAGTTGTGGCATTAGCTCCAGAAGTCTTCTTATGCTTGTAGAAGGTATGGAAGTATGCCACATTGAGAGCAATCTTCTTTGAGATATTGACCTTGGCACCGCAACCTACTGAGTTGGAGCTAACGACAAACGACTTGTCGTCCATCGACGCATCAGAGAGACCATAGTTAGTGCTCTGCCATCCGGCACTCAAGGTAAGCACCTCATTCACGTCGCCCTCGATACCGGCATTGTATTCAAGCGTTCCGCGCTTTAGCTTCTTGTGGCGGTCAACACGCTTCTGAACAGTCTTTCCGTTCTCGTCTTTCTCATTTGTGTCGTAGCGATAGCCCGAGGTTGCCTCCTTGTCGTCGAACCAGTGGAAACCTACGTTGATGCGGAGAGCATCGATAGGACTGTAGCCCACGCCGAGAGTCAAGAGAGCCGGGATATCGCCCGGGTCCTTGCCGTTCTGATCCTGGTCATACTCGGCGATAAGTTCGTTGATGTTCTCCTTGGCAGCATTGATAGCCGGGGCAACCTGCTGCAACACTTGTGCCGGAACGCCGTATGCCATGAGGTTTGCACCGATATTGTTCAACTTGCTGACGGGAGTGATTACCGTGCCCTGGTTCTTCAAACACATGTGGGTCTTGAACTCATACTTTGCAGAGAAGTTCCAGCGACCGGTCTTGTAGTCGACGCTGAGTATCGGGGTAAAGCCGTAGCCTGTCTGGTCGGTATTCAGCTCGATATCGGAACTCTGCGGGTCGTTAGGGTCTACGATTGACGAGAGTGGAAGTTTGGCTCCGCCTTTGCCTACGAACGAGATATTCTTAACGTATCCGTAATAGTTGCAAGTAGCGTAGATGCCGCGCACTCCGGCGTATACCGAAAGGTTGTCGTTGATGCGGTATGCAGCACCGAGAGACAAGCCATAGTAATACTGGCGACCGCGCATATAGCTGTCGAAGGTGTATCCGTATCCGCCTATCTGCTGATACAATGGATTGGCAGCAGCATTAGGGTTTACGATATCCGGATTCGTAGGGAGCAGTCTCTGGAGATACGGAGCAAGCGTATTGCCCAGCAGTCCGATGTTTGCCACTACCTCCTCAAACGAGCCGAGTCCGTCGTCGAACTTACACTTTCCGCCTCCGCCGGCAAGAGCAAAGTTACCCTGGAACGACCAGCGGTTTTTATTGTAGGCATACTGAAACGAAGGGATTACCGGGGCGAATGCCTCTCCCTTGAATTTTCTGTTAGCTGATGGGTTATTCGCATTATAAGCAAAAAGCGGGTATGAATTCTCTATCGTACGAGTCTGCCATGCCGACTGAAAGTTGATGCTCAAATGATGACCGTCTTTCATGAAAGCCACTCCGGCAGGATTGTAGTAAACACCGTCGATGCCGATAGAAGCCTCACGGCTCATCATTCGGTTGAAAGCGATGTTCTGGTTGGTGTTAGTGAGCAGACCGCCTGCATTTGCGGTCAGAACTGTTGTTGCCAGCGCAGCCGACAAGCAAACATTTTTTAATTTAATCATCTTATCCAAAATACTTTTTAATACAAATTGGCTGCAAAGGTATCTTATTTGTTCTGTATTTCCGATAAATATACATATTGTTTAACATTGCTTAACCACAAAACATGGTATTATTGCGCAAAACAAAAGGTTTGTGCAATAAAAAGCACAAACCTTTTTGTTTTTTTGATGGGAGGACTGAGAGAGCTGAGAGGGATGAGAGGGATTAAGCCTGTGGTTTCAGTTCGGGATAACTAACCCTCGTATGGTAAATCGACTTCAGCCTGTCAATCAGTACCTGCTTGGCAACAGCCACATCACGGAAGGTGATAGGACAATACTCATAAAAACCGTCGGCCATCTGTCCGTTGATAATCTTGTCAACCAAATTACTTATGCTCGTCTCCGTATACTCCGGCAGTGAGCGTGCCGCAGCCTCAACAGAATCTGCCATCATCAAGATTGCCTGTTCGCGGGTAAAGGGATTCTGTCCCGGATAGCGGAACAACGACTCGTCGACAGGTTCGTCGGGATGCTCGTTCTTATATGATATATAGAAGTATTTGGCAAGGCCCGTTCCGTGATGAGTACTGATAAAATCTTTTATCACACTCGGCAGATTATACTTCTCAGCCAGTTTCAAGCCCTCGGGCACATGACTGATAACGATGCGTGCAGCATCTACACGGTTCATCTTCTCGAGAGGGTTATTGCCGTTCTGGTTTTCGGTGAAGAACGCCGGATCCTGCATCTTGCCGATGTCATGATAAAGGGCTCCCGTTCTGACGAGCTGCGCCTTAGCCCCGATTTTCTCGGCAATGGCCGAAGCAAGATTGCTCACCATAATAGAATGTTGGAACGTTCCGGGCGCTACCTCACTGAGGCGGCGGAGCAAATCCTTGCTCGTATTCGAGAGTTCGATAAGCGTTACGTTCGAGATAAAGCCAAAGGTCTTCTCTATTATCAGCATCAGCGGATAGGCAAAGAGGAGCAGGATGCCGTTGATGACAAAATACTTGTACATGCTGTTGTCTACGGTAGAAAAGGTGTTGTCGGTCATCAGCTGCATGGCGAAATACACCACGCAGCATGCAAGGGTGACAAAGACTGCCGTGCGGAACAGCTGCGCGCGCTGCGACAGTTCGCGCAATGAATATATGGCTACCAGACCGGCAACGAGCTGCACGATGATGAACTCATACTGATATTTCACTGCCGCCGCACACAGCATCACCATCACTACATGGGCGAGGAATGCCGTACGGGAATCCATAAAGACACGTATGAATATCGGGGCTATCGCAAACGGCAATACGTAGACGCTGAAGATATTATGTTCTATCATCAGCGACACGAGTATCGGGAATATCGTTATCATGGTATAGAGCATGGCGATACTACGCGGTTTGCTGAAATAATCCTTGCGGAAGAGTCCGAGATACATGGTGAAGAGCACGATGAAAAGCGACACGAAAATCACCTGTCCGGCTATGGTAGAAGGAATAGCCCTCGTCGATGCACTGCGCCGCTGCGTCTCCTTCTCGAACGAGCTGAGCACGCGGAAAGTATAGTCGTCGACAATCTCGCCACGGTCTACAATCTTCTGTCCGGAAAGTACCATACCGCTTGCCAAAGGTATCTGCCCCAGCAAATCATTGCGCTCCGTTTCGCTCCTCTCCCTGTCGTATACCACATTAGGTTCGATATACTCGTTCAGGTTGCAGCGCTGCAGCAGAGCCCTGTGGGGAGCGAGGGTCTCGTCGTGGAAGAGCTGTTCGTAAGCTCCCATCGTAGAGAGCAGACTCGACACCTTCACACTTGTGGCGAGTTTGCCGTCGACAACCCTTACCACTGCCGAAGTGTCCTTTGCCATGGCAGAATATTCCGGAGTGCCCATTATTCCCGTCTGATACAGCTTATGAAGCTTGTCGGCTACAACCGAAGTGAAAGTCTTCGGCATCCCCGGAATGCCATTCTTGAAATCCTCGAAGAACTTTGTCATCATTCGACTTTCCGTATCGGAACTGAAATTATAATAAGGTTCAAAACTGCGCAGCAGACTGTCGCGCTCTTCCTTGATAGCCTCGTCGGTCTTATAGATAGGAAAGTCGAACTTGGCTATCAACGACCCGTACATCCATGGCTTTCCTACATCATAGCGGAATTGCGGTCCGCTGTTGCGCGGAATGAAGCATACTATAATCGTTACAGAAATGACGACAAGGGCAATTCTGCTGCATATTTTCCGCCAATGATGGTTTTCTGACAAGCTGAACTTATTCATAATGTTATCGTAATGAGAGTTAAAGCTTTTATATAAAAAACTTACGATCGGCAATTTGAAAACAAGTTTTCATTGCACTCACTTAATCGCTTTTTACATCCAAATTTTGTCCTATAAATTATATAAATAGGTTTTCAACTGCGAAAATACAAAAAATAATACAACAATTGATAAAAAAGTTGTATTTTTGCACATCTAAGCATTTATCATGGTATAAAATGCATCAATAAACAGGATTTAAAACAATTATTTATCTATTGATAGAGAAATGTCAGAAAGAAAAGTAAGAGTGCGTTTCGCACCAAGTCCTACAGGAGCCTTGCACATCGGCGGTGTGCGTACGGCATTGTATAACTATCTGTTTGCCAAGCAACATGGCGGCGACCTTGTATTCCGCATCGAGGATACAGACTCCAACCGTTTTGTGCCGGGAGCCGAAGAGTATATCATTGAGTCATTCAAATGGCTCGGAATAAAATTCGACGAGGGTGTGAGCTTCGGCGGAGAATACGGACCTTACCGTCAGAGCGAACGCCGCGACATATACAAGAAATATGTAAAGCAGCTGCTTGATGCCGGAAAGGCATACATCGCATTCGACACACCGGAGGAGCTGGAGGCAAAAAGACAGGAAATTAAGAATTTCCAGTATGATGCCCACACCCGCATGCAGATGCGCAACTCCCTCTCCATGCCGAAGGAAGAAGTTGAAGCTCTCATTGCCGACGGAAAGCAGTATGTTGTGCGCTTCCTCATCCAGCCGGGCGAGGACATTCATGTAAACGACATGATTCGCGGCGACGTGAAAATAAAGAGCGATATCCTCGACGACAAGGTGCTCTACAAGAGTGCCGACGAACTGCCTACTTACCATCTGGCTAATATCGTTGACGACCATCTGATGGAGATTACTCATGTTATCCGTGGCGAGGAGTGGCTGCCAAGCGCTCCGCTTCATGTTCTTCTCTACCGTGCCTTCGGATGGGAGGACACCATGCCACGCTTTGCTCACCTGCCATTGCTGCTGAAACCGGACGGAAAGGGCAAACTGAGCAAGCGCGACGGCGACAGACTCGGATTCCCGGTTTTCCCACTGGAATGGCACGACCCGAAGACTGGCGACGTTAGCACTGGATTCCGTGAAAGCGGATATTTCCCTGAGGCTGTTATCAACTTCCTCGCTCTGCTGGGATGGAACCCGGGAACGGAACAGGAACTGTTCTCGCTCGACGAGCTTGTCAAGGCTTTTGACATCTCCAAGTGTAGCAAGGCTGGAGCACGCTTCGACTTCAAAAAGGGTATCTGGTTCAACCACGAATATATCCTGCGCAAGAGCGATGACGAGATAGCACAACTGTTCGCACCTATCGTTGCCAACAACGGAGTGGACGAATCGATGGAACGCATCACTAAAGTGGTGGCTATGATGAAAGACCGTGTGGACTTTGTCAAAGAGCTGTGGCCTCTATGCTCTTTCTTCTTCATCGCTCCAACGGAATACGACGAGAAGACCGTGCGCAAACGCTGGAAAGAGAACTCGGCACAGGTGATGACTGAACTTGCCGAGGTTATCGAAAGCATCGACGACTTCTCTATTGAGAATCAGGAGAAAGTAGTGATGGCATGGGTTGAAAGCAAGGGATACAAACTCGGAGACGTGATGAATGCTTTCCGTCTGGCTCTTGTCGGCATTGGCAAAGGACCGGGTATGTTTGACATCACGGCTTTCCTCGGAAAAGAGGAGACGCTAAAGAGGCTGAAGAAGGCTATTGAAGTGCTTAAATAATACAATTGTATAAAGTTCCTTGCCATTCCCGCCTGACAATGGATGGCAAGGGGCTTGCTCTATTGTCGCTTTATTATATAAGAATAGACATGTTTGCTTATATCAATAACAGAATTAATAACCAATAAGGAAGGTCGTGTACAATATTATAATATATATATACCTTCTTGGCGTTGCCATAGCAAGTCGATGGGACGGAAAGATACGAAAGATGTGGCGTGGAGAACGCAACGCTTTCGACGTGCTGAGACAGAAGGTTGACCCAAGCGAAAAATATCTGTGGTTTCACGCCGCTTCGCTTGGCGAGTTTGAACAAGGACGCCCGATTATGGAGCGGTTGCGAAAAAGCCATCCTGAATACAAAATTTTGCTTACTTTCTTCTCTCCATCGGGATATGAGGTAAGGAAAAACTATGAAGGAGCTGACATCGTATGCTATTTGCCGCTCGACACTCCACTTAACGTTAGACGGTTCTTCAGCATCGTACACCCGAGCATGGCGTTTTTCATCAAGTATGAGTTCTGGTGGAACTATATGACTTACATGAAAAAGCACAATATTCCCGTATATAGCGTGAGTAGCATATTCCGTCCGCAACAGGTTTTCTTCCGTTGGTACGGACATAGCTACCGACGAGTGCTCAACTGCATAACAAAATTCTTCGTGCAGAACGAGAAGAGCCGGGAACTGCTGGCGACTCTCGGATTAAGCAATGTGGAGGTTACTGGCGATACTCGCTTCGACAGAGTTCTCGAAATTAAAGAGGCTGCAAGGGAAAAGGCTGCCGATATGCCTATCGTTGATGCCTTTGCCAAAGGATATAAGGTGTTTGTTGCCGGCAGCAGCTGGCCGCCAGACGAGGATATCTTTATACGATACTTTAATGAGCACAAGGACTGGAAAATTGTCATTGCTCCTCATGTCATCGGAGAAGACCATCTGCAGCAGATTCTTTCAAAGCTGAAACGAACGACTGTTAGATACACACAGACTTCGCCTGAAGAAGCGGCAAATGCCGACTGTCTTATTATTGACTGCTTCGGACTCCTGTCGAGTATCTATTCTTGTGCCAAGGTTACATATGTAGGCGGTGGATTCGGAGTGGGCATCCACAATGTTCTTGAGGCCGCCGTATGGAATGTTCCTGTTATCTTCGGACCTAACAACAAACGGTTCCAAGAGGCTCAGGAACTGCTTGCTGCAAAAGGAGGTATGGAAATCAACAGCTATAGCGACTTCGAGACGCTGATGAACCGTTTCGACAGTGATGCTGAATATCTCAAGGCATCTGCCAATGCCGCCGGAGAATATGTAAAGTCGAAATCCGGTGCTGCCAACAGTGTGTTGCGCGGCGTGGGGATGGAATAGGATATTATACAATACAAGATTATATACAGAACTTACAGATTTACATTCTTCCCCTCTCCCGTCTCCCCTTCCATGGGAGAAGCGGTTACTCCATAACTTGAGACCGACAGCAACAAAACAAAATCTGTTATGAAAAGGCAAGACTAAACGTCAAGTGTAAAGCGGCAAAGGCAAAAAGGTAATCGCTCCGCCCCCGGAGGGGGAGGCGGGGGAGGGGAAGATTATAAATCCGAAAATTGATTCCTATATCACCTGTCGGTCTTGCTAACAGCAAAATACCTGGCATGACGACTGCTCAGATACAGACCGCAAGTGGAACTCTGCGGATACATCGCTCCATTCTCCGTAAGCTGAATACCGAGTGCCTTGAAGTCAAGCAGCTTGCTCAACGGGAATATCAGTCGCTGATCAGGCAACGAAGGATAGCCCACAGCCGGACGTATTCCCTGATATGTCGCCCTTGACAGCTCCTTTAGTGAGAGGTTCTCATCGGGAGAGTACCCCCACAGCTTCTTGCGAACCTCAAGATGAAGCCACTCGCTCGTAGCCTCAGCAAGGCGGTCGCCAACACTCTGCATCAACAAACTGCGGTATGAATCGGTACTCCGCTTTACCTTCTCCAGTTCTTCAACAAAAGACGGCGATACGGTAACGGCAAAAACGCCTACGAAATCGCTATAGCCATGAGGTGCTACAAAATCACACAGCGAAAGTCGCGGCTCGCCTTTTGCCGACGGATGCCGCTGACGGGGTGTAGGCAATTCGAGATCGTTTCCTGACACTGCTCCTGGAAGCACAATACTGTGGTCTGTGGCATACGCCGGATAAGAGCCTACTTGTGCTTGCATATAATGCTGTCTCTCAATATCGTCGAGCAGAGCCTCGGCATCACGGCGCACTGCCTCTGCCTCGGCTTCTCCTTTCCTGACACGCCATAGATTATAAAAATATATCCAGTTGATATATTTCCTCACTTCGTGTATCGGAATATTGTTTATCGTTCGGTAACCGATGTAAGTAGGCTGTGGCAAATTCTCCTTGTCCCAGTCTACGGCAAATCGCTCTCGTTTTATGCTCTCTGACGAGCTGTCGGCAGCATCGCGATTTTCTTTGCCATCGGCAAGCTGCATTATACCGTCCATTTTCTTTTTTGCCTCATGCTGGCGAACAAGCTCCTGCTGACATTTCGTATTCTCGGCAATAACCTTATCACGGTCTTTGCCCAACAACTGCTGTGCCACGACAGGATTCTGGGCGGCATCCTTCATGTGGAACACCGGTCCTCGATAAAGGGGAGCTATCTTCAGAGCCGTATGCAAATCGCTCGTCGTGGCTCCACCGATAAACAACGGGATATCGATACCGGCATCTGCTATTGCCTTAGCAATATTACACATCTCGTCGAGCGACGGAGTGATTAGTCCGCTGAGCGCCACGAAATCAAAATGCTCCTCTTTCAGCGTCTGAACTATCTTTTCTGCCGGCACCATAACACCAAGGTCTACCACATCAAAGTTGTTACACCTCAAGACTACAGCTACTATGTTTTTGCCTATATCATGAACATCTCCCTTTACCGTGGCAACGAGATAACGTCCGTTGCTGTGGGAGGCCTCCGCCTTGCTTTTCTCCAGATAAGGCTGAAGAACGGCAACAGCCCGTTTCATAGTGCGAGCCGACTTAACTACTTGCGGCAGGAACATCTTCCCCTCACCGAACAAGTCGCCCACAAGCTGCATACCCTTCATCAGCGGTCCCTCGATTATCTTCCCCGCATCTCCATATTCTGCGAGAGCATCCTGCAAATCGGTTTCGAGGAACTCGTCATCGCCTGTTCGCAAAGCCTTCACAAGACGTTCATCTATCGGGATTGCCGAGCGGTCGACTGTATTCTCAACCTCTGTTTCACCGACATTGTTTTTTCTTTCTTTCTCTTCCAACAACCGCTGTGCAACTGCCGTGAGGCGTTCTGCCGCATCATCGCGACGACACAACACTACATCTTCTACTGCCTCTAATATATCTGCCGGAATATCCTGATACATCACCTTCGTTGCCGGATTTACAATTGCCATATCCATTCCTGCCTTCATGGCATGGAAGAGGAACACGGCATGCATCGCCTCGCGCAAGTAATTGTTGCCGCGGAATGCAAACGAGAGATTGCTTACTCCTCCACTTACATGGGCTCCCGGCAAGTTCTGCCTTATCCATGCCGTAGCTTTTATAAAGTCGAGAGCATATCGGTCATGCTCTTTCATTCCCGTTGCCACGGTGAGCACATTGGGGTCGAAGATTATGTCGCGCGGCGATACACCGGCTTTTTCGATGAGCAAGCGATAAGCCCTTTCGCATACGCTGATCTTGCGCTCGTATGTCGTTGCCTGTCCGTTCTCGTCGAATGCCATTACCACCATTGCGGCTCCATACTGGCGTATCGTACGGGCATGCTGCAGGAATATCTCCTCGCCTTCTTTCAGCGATATGGAGTTTACGACACATTTTCCCTGTACACACTTCAAGGCTTCCTCGACGACGCTGAAACGCGACGAGTCTATCATCCACGGGATGCGTGCCACCTCGGGATCGGATGCCATCAGGTTGAGGAAGTTTGTCATCTCCTCTGCGGTATCAAGCAATCCGTCGTCCATATTTATATCGAGCAGCATCGCACCGTCGCGCACTTGCTTGCGGGCTATGCCGAGTGCCTCGTCGTATTGCTTCTCCTTTATCAAGCGGAGGAATTTCCTACTTCCTGCCACATTGCAGCGCTCGCCTACGTTCATAAACACGCCTTCCATCGGCGTCATCGCTTCCAGTCCGGCAAGCCACGGACCGTCTTGTCGCTTCTGCTGCGGTATTTTCCTTGCCGCCCTTCCCTCTACGGCATTGGCAATGGCACGGATATGCTCTGGCGTGGAACCGCAGCATCCGCCAACGATATTCACACTTCCGTCGTCGACAAAGCGGCTTATAGCCTCTGACATCATCTGTGGTGTCTCGCTATAATGACCTTCCTCGTCGGGGAAACCGGCATTTGGATAAGCACTTATATAATAAGGTGAAATTTCTGACAAGGCATGAAGGTACGGACGCATGTCTTCGGCACCGAACGAACAGTTCAAGCCCACACTCAATATATCCTCGCAATGCCCTATCGATACGAGGAAGGCATCAAGCGTCTGTCCGGAAAGTGTTCTGCCGCTGGCATCGGCAATGGTAACACTGAGCATTACGGGCATTCTACGCCCCGTCATACTGTTCACCTTGTCGGCAGCAGCTATTGCAGCCTTGGCGTTTAGCGTGTCGAAGACTGTCTCTATGAGCCAGACGTCGGCCCCGCCCTGACTTAGGGGCAACATTTGTTCTATATAGGCATCGCGGAGTTCATCAAACGATATTGCCCTATAGGCTGGATTCTCCACATCGGGCGACATGGAGAGTGTACGGTTTGTAGGTCCTATCGACGCAGCCACGTATCTTGGCTTGTCGGGTGTCAGAGCCGTCATGCGGTCTGCCTCCTCACGAGCTATCTTCACGGCAGCCTCATTTATCTGTCTGATAAAATTTTCGGTTTGGTAGTCTGCCTGTGATATGCGTTGGGCGTTAAAGGTATTTGTCTCTATGATATCGGCTCCAGCCTCGAGATATTCACGGTGAATCTGGCGGATTACCTCAGGTCGGGTCAAGGAAATCAGGTCGTTGTCGCCCTTCAACTTCACCTGCCAGTCGGCAAACATGTCGCCGCGGAAATCTTCTTCGCCAAGTGAATGTCGCTGAATCATGGTTCCCATGGCTCCATCGAGCACCCACACTCTGCCGCTGTCGCTTATAAACCGGTCATAAAAGGATGTTCTCTCCATAAATATTGTTTTTTACTGATGCAGTCCGTTCATTATCTTCTCCACACTCTGCGAAGCATTCATAGTATAGAAATGTATGCCTGGCACTCCTGCCTCGCGCAGCTCGCGGCATTGCTTTATCGCCCACTCTACTCCTACCTGCTTCACATCGTCGTTATTCTTGCACTTCATCAGCTCTGCCGAGAGTCGTTTCGGGAAGTCGATATGGAAGGTCTTTGGAAGCATGGTAAGATGTCCGAGCGTTGTAAGAGGTTTCAATCCCGGGACAACGGGAACGTTGATGCCCTCATCGCGGAGCCGCTTTACAAATGCAAAATATTTCTTGTTGTCGAAAAACATTTGTGTTACGATATACGATGCTCCGGCTTTTACCTTCTGTTTGAGGTATTCTATGTCTATATCATAGTTCATCGCCTCATCGTGTTTCTCTGGATATCCGGCTACGCCATACGAAAAGGGCGCGACTGGTCCTTCGGAGTGTGCTCCGGCAAGCAGCTGTCCGCTATTGAAGCGGTTCACTTGTTCGCACAATTCTATGGCATGAGTATGTCCGCCGGGGATAGTGATATATTTGTTCTCTCCCCTCGGACGGTCGCCACGGAGCAACAGGAGGTCTGTTATTCCGAGATAAGAGAGGTCTATCAGTTCGCTTTCTATCTCTGCTGCCGTGAAGCCGCTGCAGATTATATGCGGAACGGTGCGCACGCCGTATCGCTCCTTTATGGCTGCCGAAATGGCTACGGTACCGGGACGGTTCAACACGCTGAGTTTTTCGTACATTCCATTTTCCAGCTCACTGTAGATTGTTTCGTATCTGTGTGTCGTGATGTTTATGTATTCGGGGTTAAACTGCATCAGCCGGTCTATCGTCCGGTAGATGCTGTCGATTCCCTTGCCGCGCAGTGGTGGCAGTACTTCGAATGAAAAGTATGGTTTGTGTTCTGTCTCCATAAATATTGCTTTAGAGTCTGTTAGTATACATTGTCAATAGAACTGCGTGCGAAGTTACGAATTTTATCTCGTATTTTTTCATTATGACACGAAAACATGCCTTTATTCGACAATATATTCTCTTGAACATACAAATGGCATAAAATTACATGCTGCAAAATAAAATATTTACCGACAATGAACAATGGTTCAATGTCGGTAAACGATGGTTCAATGACAGTGAATAATGGTTCAACGTCATTGAACATTTTATTTATTGTGGTTTAACGATTTTAGTTGACCACTTTCAGTATTATTGTTAATACTGGTTGACTCATTTATTTCTTATTTATAAATTACGTTGACTTATTTTATTTTAGTCATATTTGCAGTTGACTACTTTGTTTAATAGTCATAAAAAATTGCCCTTCATGTGTGGTTTAATAGAAAATACGCCACACAGATAAAATTACATATACATAAATGTTCTNNCTTGTGATTTTTCTTCCTTTTACAATATATATTCCCTTTTCCAAAGATTTAAGATTCTTTCATGCCAATCTGCCATCAAGGGAATAAATAGTGTCAGCATTGACTCCTACTGTAGTCTTTACTTCATCAATAGATGTCGGGAAATCTGCAGTCTCAACAATCTTGCTGAACTTGCTGAAGGCGACACAGTCTCTATATGCAGCAGCACTGCCCACCGGAACATAAAGAACTGCATCTGCAGGAAGATTATTGAACCATAACTTTTCATCTTGCCCGACATTTACCGGAAGTACCGGCGGAATAGGATTCTTGGCATAAAGAGATTTCAGACTGGGAGTTCTGCCAAAAACATTGCCTCCTATGCTCTCAAGAGACGAGGGCAACAAGATTGTCGTGGCATTATCAACATACTGCAAGACATTGTCTTTTATATCCTTCAAACCTTCAGGAAGGAAAAGGCTGCTGCCCGTGAAGTCATCTATACTATGCGACTCCATTGTCTCCAAATTATACGGCCAGACTATTTCCTTTACACTACAATCCCCAAACACACTTTCTTTAAGTGTATTCAAACTTGGCGGAAGTACAACAAGGTCAAGATATTTCTCGCCATAGAATGCACTCTTGCCAATAGAGGTTACACTCTCCGGAATACGAATTTCCTTGACATCATACAATCCGCGTTCAAAAGCAGCCTCGCCAATTTCCTCCAGTCCGTCGTTCAGATTAAGTTCCTTAACAGATGTCAGACCACTGAATGTCATGTAGCCGATTTTCCTCAAAGACTTCGGGAACGTAACGCTCTCTATACTGTACCAATCATAAAAAGCCTCTCGTCCTAATGTCTCCACTCCTTCAGGAATAACGAGAGTGCCACGAACATGCTGGCAGAAGTCGAAAGCCTTATTATCTATTATGCGGAGCGTTGAAGGCAAGTTCAGTGTATTCACATGCAAATGTCCAAGACCGTGGTCTCCAACGGCACGCAGATTTTGCGGAAGAGTCAATCCCTTTATACAATGTTCGTCAACGAGATGCGCATGCAAAGATACCATAAGTCCGTTGTCGGGAATAGAGTCATCCTCAACAGTGCACTTACTCATATCAATACCCGTCAGCTTGCCATTTCTTACGCAGTCAACGATTACGGGAAATGCATTATGGCTCAAATTTCCTGTTATTACGAGAGAATCAATATCATATCTGTTGTCACCCAATTTCGCGGCAAAGTCATCCCCAAAATCAGTAGCAACAGTTTTAATATTCTGAGCGTTAGCTGATGTCATTATCATTGCCATCAGAAAAATAGAGCTAAAAACTTTCTTCATAATTATTTCGATTTAAATTTTAAACATCCACCTTACAGATTATTTATATAAAGAATGTTATTTATTCTGCATAATATACACATTTTTATTAGCAATGAGAATTTAATAGAAACATTTTGCAAATAAATCAGCAGTATAAGCTATACATCACCAATACTGCTTTATATTCGAGCTATTCCTTTACAATATGTCTACTGTCTATAACTTTTCCGTTATCATATAAACTTAAGACATACTCTCCCTTAGCGATTTTGCCTGTAGGAATTGAGAATTCCCTTTCACCTTCTTTCAAATTAAGTTCAACTTTATTCATAAGTCCAACAGATGATGATAAAACCAATTTCATTCCACTCCTTGCACTTGAATCAAGAGATACATTCAAAACAGATGTAAGCGGAAGGGGATTTATACTCTTTATTCTCACAAATTCATTCAAATCAACCGTTGCATATGCAAGTGCTCCATCACTATCTGCTGTTACGCGTAAAGTAATTTTGTCGCTATTATCATCCGTAAGCATCAAAGTTTTCTCCGTTCCTATAATTTTATTGTTGTTATCTATCCATTCATAAGATACGGGCTCATTAATATCGTTGCTGTCAATTTCTTGTCATATACTCCATCTATTACACCGATACCAGGATTAATCACCTGTCCCCTTGATTTACGTATTATATAAATAGCCTCACCACCTACAATCTTTCCAGTTTCAACATCACGTTGGATAACATTCAGTTTAAAAGTGTCTGTAGCAAGTGATATATTTTGCTTTTTGAAATGACAAGCGATATTTAGTTCATCTGTATTCTTCAATAGCAAAGAATTAATCGTTCCCTCATTTTCCATAAAAATGATATTAGGCTTCCCATCATATGTTTTGCAGTTTGTTCCATTCTTTCCACTTTTTTCCCAATTAGTATAAGCATCAGCAGACAGTCCGATTCCAATTTCAGCTTCATCAAAAATATTCTTTGCCCCTGCAATAGGTGCAAGTTCGATATTATACTGACGTTCTGAATCTGCGATACTTCTTATCTTTAAAGGAATGCAGTTTGAATTTGGATCCGAAGTAAGGATGAAAGACATGTTCTTTTGTGCAAGACGATTTGATGCGACAACATTTGACATATATTTCAACAATTCTTCATCTCGACTTATTTCCTCCCCACGCGTATTTGAAATTCTTCCAAGAAGACAGAAATGAAGGTATCCGTTTTTCATCTCTGCTATTAAATCTTCCGGAATATTCCATTTATATTTTACTATAGTATAACCATCTGGCTCTATTGCTTTTGGTATAGAGTTGGAAATTATCTTGTCGCCATAAACAAGTTCATCTTCATCACAAGCAACACCGAGCCAATTTTCCGGACGGATTCCAAGAGCTGCATTGGCATAATATATCTGATAATATTGTTTCTTTAAATCTGGACTATAAGCAGATATGCCTCTATTCCGAATCCTCATATAAAGATATACGTCTTTAGAAACAGCATCCTTTGCAAGTTTTATAGGTTCACTTTCCTGATTAATCATACCATCGTCATTATTTCTAACCCAAATATCTGGACTCAGCCAAAATTCACCTTCTGTTGACGGCTCATGTCCATAGTCTTCTGAAACATCTTTTAGATAAAGGCTGAAGCCTTTAGGAATATTTGAAAGAGACAAATCATCGCAAGCCGAATGATTCAACGATGAAAATTGAGGGGTTTCCGAATCATTTCTGCGATCATTTTCACGAGCAAACATAAAAGCCTCCTCCATTGAAACTATTCCGTTGCTATTCAAATCAGAAGATACAGGAGACATGCTAACACCATTTAGGCCGTTCACGGCATTAGTCCATTGAAAGACAAACTCATCATATGGAATATCGCTACATGCCCAAGAACTTTCATTCTCTGCACAAGCTGTCGCTATCACTCTTCCTGGCTTTTCCAGCTTCTTTACGAAGCCACCTGAAAAACATTGTCCGAATACCATATTAATATAAGGTGTCTTGATTTTGCCAAGCATCTCAGAAAGTTCTGAAGCATATAAAGTCTCATAATCCCAAAGACAAATATAAGACTCAGACCTATTTTCATCATATCCGCCATGATCGATAACATATATAAAGAGTTGGTCTTCATTTGTCAACTTTGAAGATAAATTTGACAAGACTGTACGAATATTGTTCTTTGTCGCAGAATAATTGATATCTGAAACACCATCATTATCTAAATCAAGAGGAGATGAGACAAATCCTGAAAAATCAGCCTTTCTCATGTCAGCAGACGGATCATTTCCGTCAGAAATTAGAACACTTATATTATCTTTACTTACATTGTATTTGTTTCTTAAAACTTGATATATATAAGAGCAATCGTTCCAATAACGCTCATAATTCATGTATTTACTCACTCCACCACTTATTATTACAGCATACGTGTGTGGGTTTGAAGTAACGGAATTAAGATCTATATTTTGTGAAACTTTAATTTTTAAAGATGAATTATTGTTTGGATAACGATCAACATTATTTATAGGAATAAAATCCATATTAGATTTTTGAGGCATATCATATTGGAGACGTACAGTCTTTACCAACATGTCTGTTCGTCCATTCAATTCATTGGGTACAAAGACATAAGAGCATTTGTGTTTCCAGCCCTTATAAGGTTCCTCATCTACGAAAAAAGCATAATAGTTAGGCTTCTTAATATTTACAGCTATTGTAAGCAAATCTCCATCTCGAAGCTTATTAGCATCAGCATTAATCTCACAATAATAGAAATCCATTTGCGAGACATCTCCGTTCAAAACATTTTTTGCATATTTCAAAGCAATTTCTGGAGGAATTTGTGTCCCAGCAAAGATGGACAAATTTAACAGTAATAAAAAGGACAATAAAATAAGAGTCCTTGTTTTGATTAGTTTTTTCATACGTAAAACGATTTAAATTATTATATCAGTAACATTAAAATTATACATCACTCATTAAAATATCCCGACAGATGTTTTCTGTCGTAATATAAATCGATAGTGGATTTCTCTCTTTCTCCATCAATATTCTCCGGAATATATATTGTTGTTCCTTCCGGTCCGATTGCCTGTATTGAATGGTGCATAACATTTCCATACTGGTCTTTGATAACCACATCCACATTAAATAATGTAGAGTCACATTTTATTGTCACGTCATCATCGTCTGACGTAACTGTAGGGATAGCGTGGGGATGACCCTTCGTATAGTCTTGAGAATGGTCATAACTCAAATACACTTATGTCTTATTTGCAAATATTGGCATTACACAGAATAAGACAAGCCACAATAAATTACATAGTTTCTTTTTCATATTATTCACTTTTTTAAAGTCATGCGCAAAAATATGAAAAGAAATATTTATGAACAAGAAAATTATTTTAGTTATTTTTTAGTTTTTCAAATTCGTGAATAAATTCATTTTAGTTATTTTTTAGTTTTAGGCAATAACCATTTGATTATAAAGATCTTACAAAAGTATCAAAATCTTTCGCCTTGCCCTTTTTATGAAAGAACTTTTGATATAGAGAAGACCGGATGAGAGTTATAGTAGCATTAGAACGCCCCATTATTGTAGCAATGTCAGAAAGAGAAAATTCCAATTTAAGCAGCATACAAATTCTATACTCACGATCTACGACTTTATAATACGAATATAATCTTTCTTTAAATTTAGGATAAACTATATCCATACTCTTATCTATTAATTTCCAATCATTCAAAGATAAAGACTTATTATTGTTTATTCTACCATGTATCAAATTATAAATGTATAGTTTACTTGAATTTCCTGAATGACACAACACTTTAGAATTTACACTTTGTTCATTATTATTCCTTCTTTTTTCCAAGGATTCGCACAAAGCTTTTAGATGTTCATTAAGCAACTCAAGACGCATACAACGCTGCTTGTTCTTTTCATTGAAATAGAATAAAATAAGAACCAATAATACAACAATAAAAATGGAAACAACAGCAAAAATTGTTCTTTCGTTTACATTCTTATTAAGGCGAGCAATTTCTCTTTCCTTCAAATTATAATTATATAGAGAATGAACTGTTGCTACAGATTCAGACACAGAAATCTTTTGTATAGAATCCGAATATAACTTGTTTCTTTTGATATAATAGCGAACCTTGTCAAGGTCGCAAGTTTCAGTATAATAGGCGACCAATCTTCTTGATGCTTCTTCTTTAGCATACACAGTGCCAATTGCCATCAATTTCTTATCATAACAAAATGACGAATCCATCTTACCTTCCAATTCATAAGCCTTTGCCAATATACTATAAGCCGGAGAATAACACTCAACATTCATGGAATGAATATATTGCAGCAACAATCCCTTTGCTTCTTTTGCCTTACCAATACTAACATATTGTGACGACAAGACTATAATAATGCCTTGACGGAGTTCATCATTATGAATTGTATCCGACAAGTTTAATGCCCGGTGTAATATATTGACGGCTTTAGTTGGTTTCTCCAAATACCTATAAGTCTGTGCTATATCACGCATACCATGAATCATATTACCAGTATCTTTCAGCATAGAATCACACTTGAACGACTGTTCATACATCTCAAGGGCATCGTCATACAAGTTCTGATAAAACAATAACGTACCACTCTGACTGTAAGCCTTACTCTTGAAAGCTAAAGGAGTATCGTCGTCAGACATATCCAGTGCTGTCTGAAACCACTTCAATGCCTGCGGAGCATCGTTGTGCTCAACAAAATACTTACCGAGAAGATAATAAGCATCACGTCTCTTTACTTTGTCGCCATGCCTCTCAAAATAATCTGCCACACGAAATATCGTACTGTCCTGTTGTGGTTCATACAAATTATTTGATGCCTTGATTTTCAACAGGTCATAATACATCCGGTCTGCTTTTGCCTCTATATTCTTTGCTGGTATGCGCTTCAACAAAGCCTTTGCCCTTTCTGGATGACTGTCGCACAACGAGTCTATGTAGACAAGTTGCCGAGGATAAGAATGACGGCAAAAACATAAGCACATAACTGCTACTACTAATAAAACAAAAGTAGCGACAGACATTATTTTGATTTGTATTCTTGAAAGTTTCGGGACAATGTTCATCAGCATTTGTATTCAATACCATTTTTAACGGTAATATTTATACATCGGCAAATTTAAGAATTATTTCTGGAAAAACTGTATATCTGAAAGATTTATTATATTATGCTGTAATTTTTCTTCTGTATATTTTTTCTAAATATGTAAAATTTTCAATATCTTTGCATAATATAAGCTGTATCTCGTGATAAGAAATGAATTATTCATTTCGTTCTCCCTCGATTTACATCCTTCTTTGCAAAAGAATATATATAAATCTAATAACGAACTACTATCACTTAAAATGAAAAAACTGATTATTTGCATTGCATTCGTGTTATCTGTCTGCATGGCATTTGCCAACGAGACGATTAAAGAGGACTTCAACACGCTGAAGAACGGCACAGCCTACAACGGTAACGTTTCTCTGCCAACCGGCATTTGGGAGATGTCGAAAGTATTGGGAAATGCTTCAAACGGCACTACATCCGTAAAATTCAACACCAATGACGGCTTCATCGTATCACCGGCTTTCGACAAGCCTGCAAAGGTTGGATTCTACTACCGCTCCGGCGGAAGTAACAAACCGGTTACTGTATCTTATTCTACTGACAACGGGAATACGTGGACCGAACTTGAAACATTTACGATTAAAAGCAGTTCTTCGGCTTTTTCTGCCTACAGCAAGAAAACAGGGTTGGAGAATGTCGGCAACGTAAGAATCCGCATTGCATGCTCTTCATCTAATGTCTTTATAGACGACTTCTCCGTAACGCTATCTACCGGCGAAGAGCCTGGCGGACCAGTGGTTGATCCCGACGACCCTACATATATTACAACAGGTGTGCCTATTCCGACAAAACCTTTCCCGGAGGCTATACACACCTATTTTATATCCCCCAACGGCAACGACGTGACTGGCGACGGATCTTTTGAAACTCCATGGTACAACATCGCCGTGGCTTACGCAAAGGCGGAAGCTGGAGACCATATCGTTTGCCGAGGCGGAACTTATAAAATTAATCACTATGGAACGGACGGCAAACTGACTGTGCGCATGACGAAGAACGGCACAGCTGAGCACCCCATAGTTATACGCCCATACGAGGACGAAAAACCGGTGTTCGACTTCGAGCAGCAGCTTCTCGATTGCCACAGAGATAAGTCGAAGGTTGGCGATCGAGGCATTCTCTTGACAGGAAACTACCACTATATCTTCGGACTTCACATCACGCATGCCGCCGACAACGGAATCAAGCTTGAAGGGTCGCACAATCGCATTGAACGCTGCGAATTTTCATATAATCTCGACACAGGACTGCAACTCGGTTTCGGACATGACTTCTCTGCCTCCGGACACGGGTCAAGCAACAACGGAGAATTCTGCGCCTATAACGACATTGTTGACTGCGACTCTCACCACAACTGCGACTTCGACATGAACTACGGCTCTGATGCCGACGGTTTCGCCTGCAAGATGCACAACGGAAAAGGAAACCGCTTTATACGATGCCGGGCGTGGCGCAACTCTGACGATGCATGGGACTTGTATGAAACCGACTACAGTGTAGTCCTCGCCGAATGTTGGGCTTGGGAAAGCGGAAAAGCAGAAGACCACACTTGGGTTAAGGAATATCTTGACGGCTCTGCATCTTTCTCCGGCAACGGCAATGGCATTAAACTCGGAGGCAACGGCTCGGGCGGTTCATCCAAAGGAATACACTATGCCTACAACTGTATAGCCTTCGGCTGCAACAAGTCGGGCAGCGTGAAGGGATTCGACTGCAACAGCCATAAAGACGGGCACGTCATAATCGGCTGTCTGGCTTTCGACAACGGATATGACTTTATGTTTGAATCGGGCGGCTCGGAACAAAACACGGCTTTCTATAACAATATCTGCCTTGGAAGACAGGAAATATGCGTTGGCGCAGACGACTATAATGCTCTCAACTTTACTCCTTCTAAAAACGGATGGACTAATCATTTGGTTACGGGAGCTACAAAAGACGACTTCGTATCGCTTGACGAGGAGGATGCTCTCATGCCACGCAGCATCGACGGGTCTTTGCCACGACGCTTCGGACGTTTGGCTTCTGACAGTAAAATGATTGATGCCGGTTCTGCTGAATACGACATCCCGGAGTCGCTACTGATTGATTTCCCATTTCTGAAGCGCACCATCACGGGCAGTTCCCGCGACCTCGGACCTTATGAGCGCAAAGACACACCTACCGCAATAAGCAGTCCTGTCGTATCCAAGAATGCTTCGCCATGCAAGATTATTAACAGCCACGGTATTTTGATTCGCCACGGCAATGCTTATTATAATGTGTTTGGCATGAAAATGAAGAACAAGGAATAATCCCCCTTATTCCGGCAACTCATTTAAATAAACAGGATAGGCGGCACAGACAAATCCATTTTTGTCTATGCCGCCTATATTCAATATCTTGAGTCTTAAAGGCTCAACAAAGAGCAATCAATACTCGTCCTCGTTGAAGAGGAAATCTTCCTTAGTAGGATAATCAGGCCAGATATCTTCGATACTCTCGTAAACATCGCCTTCATCCTCAATCTCCTGCAAGTTCTCAAGAACTTCAAGCGGCGCCCCCGAACGAGTAGCATAATCAATCAACTCGTCCTTCGTTGCAGGCCATGGCGCATCTTCAAGCTTAGAAGCCAATTCAAGTGTCCAGTACATAGTAACTAAATATTATCGATTTGCATTAATTTGCGGAATTAAGCCATACGGCTATCATCCGTCTCTAAAATTAGCCGCAAAAATAATATATTTTTTCTAATTTACAAGTTTTTCTTCCATATTTTTTCGCGCACACCGTTATTAAAGTTTAATTTACGTGCGAGAACATACAAATAATCAGACAGGCGGTTGATATATTCCAACACTTCCGGATCTATCTCCGTTTTCTCGGCAAGCAGGAAGATACGTCTCTCCGCACGCCGACATACCGTACGGCATACATGAGCAAGAGCTCCCTCATGACTTCCTCCAGGCAAGATAAATGCCGTTTGCTGCGGCAAGCTGCCAAGCAAATGATCAATCTCGCCTTCAAGAATCTTCACTTCCTCGGCATTAAGCGTAAACGACGGTGCAACCTCCGTCTGTGCCTTGTCGGTAGCAAGGTAGGAGCTTATAGTAAACAAGTTGCGCTGTATTCTCACGATAAGGTTTTTATCATCACCGTCTTTCATAAACGAAGCCAACAGTCCGAGCTGCGAGCTCAACTCATCGATTGTTCCATAAGCCTCGATACGAGGATGAGTTTTCGGAACCCTCACGCCACCAATCAAACTGGTCATTCCCTTGTCGCCAGTCTTTGTATAAACCTTTGTTATAGCCATAGTCTCGATATTATAAAGTTAAACATTCATTTTAGAATCAGAAATTTATCTTGAAATGCTGCATGTACCTGTCGGCATCAACATAAATAATGCCACAATAAAACAAGTCAAACATCAAAGCACCCGACAGCCTATTCTTCAATTCTCTCCACATCATCCGCGAATCCTTATTGTTCTTTATATCCTCAACAAGAATCATGTCGCCTTTCCGAAGCCTTCCCACCATGCTCATTATCATATCCGCAGACACAAGCGAAGAGGCACAGCATACAAGTAGCGGACGAGAATTAGCTTCAGCCCAAGAGCCGTCAAGTTTTTCTATTTCAGCAAATTCACACCTGCTACATCCGGAACTGATATATTTCCTACGAAAACCTAAAAGCCTGTCATCTGGCGAGAAAAGGAATAAGACCCTTGACGGCTGCAGGAAATTTACGAGTCTGAAATACAGTTCTCCCATCTTCCGTTCGGAAACAGACCATCGAGAGAATACAGCCCTCAGCATTCCATACGCATAATACGGATAATGCTCGTTGATGACATAACGCACGAAGCTATATGCCCACGGCGACTGTATCCCGAACCCTCTACAGCATCCTATCCTGCTAATCCATATACAGATTCTCGATAAAGCATTATGGTTTATCATGTGGCAAATATAATGAAATTTATTTATACTATTATCGTAAAATCCGTTTTTTTCCGAAAATATACGACAAATGGGAGCGATCCATTATATATGCAATAGCTATACTGCCCAGTAAACCTAAGATAATTGTAAATAACGTGTGTAGTAATCCAGTTCTATCGAAAGCGAACAAAGGTAGAATGAATTTCGCCGCCATAGTAAAAATCGGATGAAAAATATAGATAGGCAACGTATTCTTTCCTATAAACTTCATAAAAGAAGCAAACTTTCCTGTAAAGCAATCAGAGAGTCTCGCCGTGAAGCAGAAGAAACAAAAACAGCAAACCGGCACGGCAAGGCATCCCCAATCATGGAACTTGTCATTTACAATAAGCAATACAAAAGGTAGTACAGGCAAGAAGCTATGAGGCATAACCCTGTCAATATCCTTCAGCCAATGTCTTAATACAACGCCAATAAAATAATACACCGCACTCGTCAGTCCCAAAGAAGGCGTAAGATATGAGAAAAGAATCAAGAAAGAAGCAAAAGCAGAAAGTCTCTCTACAAGACCATATTTACGAAAGACTCTAAACGAAATGTAATAAAGCATACCACATATTATCATGACACGGAAGAACCAATAAGGTCCGATAGAGGTGACAAGCAACACCTTAGCAACCGTATCCATATTCATCTCGCTTATTCCACCTCTAACCGGCATGAATAACGACAAAGTCATGAAGCCAAGCGACATAATAACATAAGGCAAGACAAGTCTTAGTATATACATAGAAAAATCTTTCATCGACTTTTCCACATTAACAAGAAATCCGGTAAGAATAAGAAATGCCGGCATAAAGAAAGCAAGAATGGAATACTTTACCTCTGGATACAAATCTCCGAAATTAACGATATGCACCAAAATCACCAGTACCATAAGTACAGCACGGATATAATCAATAGTAACGTTATATGTTTTCATAAAATCAAAAGTCTTATAACTAAACGTTATGCAAAGGTAAGCTAAAAGCCATAATCATTAAAATAATTGTTCCACTATATTTTGCAATACCCCCATTTTGCCTTAAATTTGCAAAACAAAAAGAAAGGAAAAATGAAATCACTAAAAGAATTATATAAAGTCGGCAAAGGTCCATCGAGCAGCCATACGATGGGTCCGCAGAAAGCCGCCAAGATATTCTTAGAGAAAAACAGAGAAGCAAAATTCTTCGAGGTAACACTCTACGGAAGTCTTGCCGCAACAGGAAAAGGCCATATGACAGACATTGCAATAAAAGAAGTTCTCGAGCCTGTGGCAGAAGTAAAGATAATATGGCGTCCCGACATATTCCTTCCATTCCACCCCAACGGAATGAAATTCTGCAGTCGCGACACTAACGGGAAAATCATAAACGAATGGACAGTCTACAGTATCGGTGGAGGCGCTCTCTCCGAGGGAAAAGCCGTTAACGACATGTTCGATACCGAAGAAGTTTATGAGATGAACACCATGACAGACATCATGAACTGGTGTAACAAGACAGGCAGGAACTATTGGGAATACGTACAACTGTGCGAAAAAGAAGACTTGTGGGATTATCTGGATGTTGTATGGCAGACGATGAAGCAAGCCGTAGAAAGAGGCATAAAACATGAAGGCAGACTTCCAGGACCGCTAAACCTCCCTCGCAAAGCCCCGACATATTATATAAAAGCAACCGGCTATAAACAGTCGCTGCAAACAAGAGGCTTAGTATACGCCTATGCCTTGGCGGTAAGCGAAGAAAATGCCTCCGGCGGTACAATCGTAACGGCACCAACCTGTGGAGCCTGCGGAGTATTGCCAGCAGTACTTTATCATATATCCAACGGACATGAATTCAACGAGATGCAGATCCTTCATGCTCTTGCAACAGCAGGCTTAGTAGGAAACATCGTAAAGACCAACGCATCAATCTCAGGAGCCGATGTAGGATGTCAAGGCGAAGTTGGAGTAGCCTGCGCCATGGCATCCGCAGCAGCCTGTCAGCTATTCGGCGGCAGTCCGTCGCAAATAGAATACGCAGCAGAAATGGGACTGGAGCATCATCTCGGCATGACATGCGACCCAGTATGCGGCCTTGTACAAATTCCATGCATAGAGCGCAATGCCTTTGCAGCCACAAGAGCATTAGATTCCAATCTATATGCAGCATTCTCCGACGGTACACACCGTGTATCATTTGACAGAGTCGTAGAAGTAATGAAACGAACGGGACATGATATACCATCGCTCTATAAAGAAACGAGTGAAGGCGGATTAGCAAAGATTCTAAAGAGCGATGAATAGATGGTGATGGATAGGGTGAGGGGTGTGAGGGTAAAGAATTGGAAGGAATGGGAGAAATGGGAGTACTGAGAGTACTGAGAGGAATGGGAGAACTGTGAGGACTGAGGGTCTCTGAAGA
>DBKQ01000080.1:9720-9935 GCA_002298545.1 Prevotella sp. UBA746 | reverse complement strand
TAAGTCCATAGTTCGTTATCATCGACTTGTCTCCATCGCTCAGCGCCTTTGCAAGGAACTTCTTCAGAATATCCATAACCTCTGGCTTCTTGTCTTCCCATCTACAAGCAATATTCACCATTGCCTCTATAACATTCGACTTCTTTGAGACGAAGAATCCTTTTCCATACAGGAACGTCTCGAGTTTAGGCAGTGCATCCTTGCCAAGTTTTATC
>DBKQ01000080.1:787-9707 GCA_002298545.1 Prevotella sp. UBA746 | reverse complement strand
AATAGCAACCGTCTCCATCGCCATAAATATCTTTGTAGGTTCCTAAATCTATTTTAAGCGTCTCGAGCACAGCATCAAGACTTGTCTCGCTGTCGCCAACTTCAGAAAGCAGCAATACGGCATGTGTCACAGCACGTGCATACGAATTGTATTTCCTTACAGAATCACTATCATCCCTCATCACACGCAGTCCGTAAAGTATAATCTTCTCCAAGTCACGTTTCAGACTGTCGTGCGGCATTGCCAATATTCTGTCGCTATCCTCTTCAGACAAGGCTATTCTGTTCTTTTTCAATGAGAGAGTGCTGAACAAGCCTTTATTTTCAAGCTTGATTTCTGTAGGCAGATTATCATTATGATATGTATACGGGAATCCATTATACACATAAAAATCATCAAGTTCTTCCTCGTCGTAATCATCACCGTCATCCTCATCGTCCATGTCGTCCATGATTATCCAATCGAAATTTTTTCCGAGATTCTTTTCGAGCACCGGTAAATACCTGTTTGCCTCAAAAGAATTGTTTGCCACGAGATAATGCTTTCCGTCCTTGCCGAACTCATATTCTATAAGCGGCACATCCTCCGTATCTTCTTCAAGGAAATACTGCCCCAATGAGAACTCCTTGCATGGTTGGATTCCTGCCTCTTCGGCATAAGCTATTGCTCCATATACAATATTATGAACCTCGTCGTATGATGCTTTCCTCATACCAGAGTTCATGCATTTTTCAACTATACCATCAAACTCATCCTCGTCAACACGAAGTCTATAAGAGCTTCTCTTCACTCCCAAGCACCACGTATCTACAAGAAACACCCCGAAGCTGATGTTGCCGCCTGTATGCTTTCTTGATACAAGCACATTGCCGCAACCTACTTTAAAGATATCATCATCCACATAACAGTCGCCTATCTCTACCGAACGCATTCTCTCCTTTATAAACCGCTCCGGCGACAGGAAAGTCTGTTTCTGCTGTTTTCCTTTTGATTTTTTCTTTGCCATTTTTCTTCTTTTTATGGATACAAAAATAAGATTTTTTTTTTGATAATCCGATATTTTTGAATAAAAAACTCACGCTCGGCAATCTGAAAACAAGTTTTCATTGCGCTCGCTTAATCGTTTTTTTGAATAAAAAAACAAAGAAAGTGTCTGCAACACTTAATGCATAATCCTATTTTAAAGACAACTGAAGCAAGATCTTCAATATAGCACACATAAATAATAGTGGCACCAAAGGTGCTTCTATTCTGCACTTTTGGTGCAGCATAGAAATACCGATACCAAACGACAGCTTTGGCGCTGCCTGATGAATAATCCTCCATAAAAAAAGTGTGAGGGGTAAACATCGATCCCTCACACTATCCCTCACACCTCAGAAGTTCGATAAACAGGGACTTTCAAGGCTATTGGTGAGGGTGTGAGGGTAAAATGACCGAAAAAACTTTTTAGCGGAATTAAGAAAAAAAGATTACCTTTGCACTATACTAATAAAGACATGAGATATATTACAGCCCTTACAATAGCGGGGTCTGACAGCTGCGGAGGTGCAGGTGTTCAGACCGACATAAAGACAATGACTGCTCTTGGCGTATACGCAGCATCTGTCATTACATCTGTAACGTCGCAAAACACCCGAGGCGTTTATGCCGTGGAGCCGATTAGAGCCGAAGCGGTGGAAAGTCAGATGACTGCCGTTTTTGAAGATATCGTTGTTGATGCCGTAAAAATCGGCATGCTTGGAAATTCTGACGTCATCAAGGCCGTGGCAAACTGCCTAAGAAAATACAAACCACAGAGCATTGTTCTTGATCCCGTTATGGTTTCTACAAGCGGACATGCACTTATTGACAAGGAAGCGATTACAGAACTTGTCGGCAGTCTGTTGCCTATGGCAACATTGGTTACGCCTAATATTCCTGAAGCTGAATGGCTGTCGGGGATAAAGATAAGCAACGCTGATGATGCTGACCGCGCGGCAATGGCTATCAGTAGGCTCGGCTGCAAGGCTGTACTTATAAAAGGCGGACACCTTGAAGGAAAAGAGAAAACAGACCGTCTTTATGTTTCAGGCAAACCGATTGCCACTTACCGAAACAGTACGCTGGATACCCGCAACACCCATGGCACAGGCTGCACCCTGTCATCGGCAATAGCTGCAATGCTTGCACGGGGCGAGAGTCTGCCGGATGCCGTAAGGCATGCCGTGGAATATCTGCACGGGGCTATCCGCAACGGAAAGGACATAAACCAAGGGGCAGGACACGGACCGGTTTGTCATAGTTTTTTGTATAAAAGTGCCGACGACAGTCATGCTGTGAAGTCTCTCGACGGAGTATCGTTGCAGTTTATAAGCCACTGCAACGACAGACATTCTTATGTTGACGGTATCCATCTTGCCCTGAAGGGCGGTTGCCGGTGGGTACAGCTTAGAATGAAAGACAGCTCTAACGAGGAGTTCATCGCTACGGCAAAGAGAGTTAGAGAGATGTGTTCGGAATACAACGCCACGTTTATCATAGACGATAGAGTGGAACTGGTAAAGACTGTCGGTGCCGACGGTGTGCATCTCGGAAAGAACGACATGCCGATTGATGAAGCACGCAGAATTCTCGGCAGTAAATATATAATAGGTGGAACGGCAAATACAATAGAAGATGTGGAGCGGCTGTATCTTGCCGGTGCCGACTATATCGGATGCGGACCATTCCGGTTTACTACCACGAAGAAGAATCTCTCGCCGATGCTCGGCATCGATGGCTATAGGGAAATAATAAAGAATATGCGACAGAGGGGTATCGCCTTGCCGATTGTTGCAATAGGCGGCATATTGCCCTCGGATGTGCATGATATAATGGATACGGGTATCAGTGGGATTGCCGTGAGCGGAGCTATACTGAACGCTGATGACCCTATCGAAGAAATGAAGATGTTCAAGGAGTTGGTTGTTCCCGACATAATATCGCTGTCATGAAATGGATTGTTATAACGTCTCCTGATTTTATCTGCGGAGAGGCTGCATTTATCAACAGGCTCTTTGAGCACGGAGTGGACATTCTGCATCTGCGGAAACCAGGTTCTGGGGTTGCCGACTGCAAAAGGCTGCTTGACGGAATTAACCCACGATGGCTGTCGAGGATTGTCGTTCATGACCATTTTGAACTTTGCAGTATGTATTCTCTCAAAGGTGTACATCTCAACGGGAGAAATCCCTTGCCACCAGAGGGACACTGCGGCACGGTATCACGCTCGTGTCATAGTCTGGAAGAAATAACCGAATATGGTGCGTCGTGCAGTTACATGACGCTCAGTCCGATATTCGACAGCGTGTCGAAACAGGGCTACTTGTCGGCTTTCACCGCCCAACAACTCTTGTCGGCAAAAGACCGTGGGATTATAACGAACAAGGTAATTGCCTTGGGAGGCGTTACGTTGCAGAATATTCCTCGAGTGAGGGAATATGGCTTCGGCGGTGTTGCTATCCTCGGCGACGTTTGGAAGAGAATGACAGACAGTAACGTGGATGACTATCTCGATGCACTGCGCTCCGCACTGCAATAGACGCTTATTTTTTCTCTTTTATATAAATCGGCTAAAGCCGAAGCTTAAATAATAAAAGACGACAAGTTATAAAGAAGCAGAAAAATTTGCGGGAATGGAAAATTATTTGTTCCTTTGCACCCAGAGAACTATCACGGGGTGCTGAGTGACTCAGCTGAGATTATACCCATAGAACCTGATGCGGATAATGCCGACGAAGGGAAAATGATATAACTTCATTGTTTAGCTGAAGCTCCCTATTCCATTTGGTATAAGCCAAGAGTTCATGGAATCGGGAGCTTTTTTTGTTTGTTTCTCATCATACAAGAGAAACGTACGGATTTTCACAATGTGCCTCCGTTGATGTTGATGTTTTTTATTACAACATTAAAATGGCAGAATTATGAAATTAAGAATCAACGACAAAGAGACGGAAGTGAAGGCAACATCTCTAAAGGAACTTGCCGAAGAACTGTCGCTACCCGAAAAGGGCATCGCCGTGGCTGTGAACAACCGCATGGCTCCGCGCTCCGGATGGCAGCAGACGGAACTCCATGAGGGCGACAGCATCGTCATCATCAAGGCGGTGTGCGGCGGATAACAGTATCAAGGATGTTTTTATCCTATGAATAACAAAACAGATATTACTTCAATTACAAATAAATAGAACTATGGAAAAACTTGTCATCGCAGGACGGGAATTCAATTCCCGACTGTTTTTGGGAACAGGAAAGTTTAACAACAACACGCTCATGGCTGAAGCGATAAAGGCTTCGGAAACGGAAATGGTTACAGTGGCGATGAAGCGCATAGAACTGAACGACGAGCACGACGATCTTTTGACCCACATCGTGCAGAACCCTAACATCCAACTGCTGCCTAACACCAGCGGCGTGCGCAATGCCGAGGAGGCGATCTTCGCCGCACAGATGTCGCGCGAGGCTTTCGGCACCAACTGGCTCAAACTGGAAATACACCCAGACCCGAGGTATCTGCTGCCTGACTCTATTGAAACGCTGAAGGCTACGGAGAAACTTGTTGAAATGGGCTTCGTGGTTTTGCCTTACTGTCAGGCCGACCCTACCCTATGCAAGCATCTTGAGGAAGCTGGCGCTGCCACGGTGATGCCGCTGGCTGCTCCTATCGGAACGAACAAGGGACTGAGAATGAAAGACTTCCTGCAGATTATCATCGAACAGGCCACGGTGCCTGTAGTTGTTGATGCCGGTATCGGTGCTCCGAGCCATGCTGCCGAGGCTATGGAAATGGGAGCCGACGCTTGTCTGGTGAACACGGCTATCGCTGTGGCAGGAAATCCTGTTGAGATGGCTACGGCATTCAAGGAGGCTGTGGCTTGCGGCAGACGTGCCTACGAGGCTGGTCTTGGTGCCGTGTGCGACGCAGCCGAAGCGAGTTCACCACTCACGGCATTCCTGTCGTGAGCTTATTAAATAGGTATAAACATATAACAACTACTATAATGCCAAACGACAATAAAGCATACGCAAAGAGAGAGAAGGCTTACATGAAGGGAAAGCTCTTTCCGGAGATAAGAGTTGGAATGACAAAGGTGAACCTCACACCTACCGTTACTAAGGACGAGAACGGCATTCCCCACATGACTCCCAATGCCCCTGTATATATCTACGACACCAGCGGACCGTATACCGACCCTAACTATAAGGTGGACCTCCACCGCGGACTGCCGAAGTTGCGCCTGCCCTGGATTGAAAACCGTCCTGAGTGTAAGGGCGGAACGACACAGATGGCTTACGCTAAGGCGGGAATCATCACCCCGGAGATGGAATATGTGGCTATCCGCGAGAACATGAACTGTGAGGAGTTGGGCATCAAGACTCATATCACACCTGAGTTCGTGCGCGACGAGATTGCACGCGGACGTGCCGTGCTGCCTGCCAACAGGAATCATCCGGAGAGTGAGCCGATGATTATCGGCAGGAATTTCCTCGTGAAGATTAACACCAACATCGGCAACTCTGCCACTACTTCGAGTATCGAGGAAGAGGTGGACAAGGCGGTATGGTCGTGCAAATGGGGAGGCGACACGCTGATGGACCTTTCTACGGGAAACAACATCCACGAAACGCGCGAATGGATATTGCGCAACTGTCCTGTTCCGGTGGGCACAGTGCCTATATATCAGGCTCTGGAGAAGGTGAACGGCAAGGTGGAAGACCTCTCGTGGGAGGTGTATCGCGACACGCTAATCGAGCAATGCGAACAGGGCGTGGACTATTTCACTATCCATGCCGGAATACGCCGGCACAACGTGCATCTTGCCGACAGCCGTCTTTGCGGCATCGTGAGCCGTGGCGGCAGCATCATGAGCAAATGGTGCCTGCTGAAGGATAGGGAGAGTTTCCTATATGAGCATTTCGACGACATCTGCGACATCGTGGCAAAATATGATGTTGCACTCTCGCTCGGCGACGGACTGCGCCCCGGCTGTATTGCCGACGCCAATGATGCGGCTCAGTTTGCCGAACTCGACACGATGGGAGAACTCGTAACCCGTGCCTGGGACAAGAACGTACAGGCGTTTATCGAAGGTCCGGGGCATGTGCCGTTGCAGAAGATTAAGGAGAACATGGAGCGACAGCTCGACCACTGTCATGAGGCACCGTTCTACACGCTCGGTCCGCTCGTTACCGACATCGCCCCGGGCTACGACCATATCACTTCTGCCATCGGCGGAGCTCAGATAGCATGGCTCGGTACGGCTATGCTCTGCTACGTTACGCCAAAGGAGCATCTCGCCCTGCCGAACAAGGAGGATGTGCGCACGGGGGTAGTAACCTACAAGATTGCTGCCCATGCCGCCGACCTTGCAAAGGGGCATCCTGGTGCTATGGTGAGAGACAACGCCCTGTCGAAGGCGCGCTTTGAATTCCGCTGGAGAGACCAGTTCCACCTCTCGCTCGACCCGGAGCTTGCACTGAAATATTTTGAGGAGGCTGGTCATACCGACGGTGAATACTGCACGATGTGCGGTCCTGACTTCTGTGCCGCTCGCCTTACTCACGACCTTAGGAAATTCAAGAAATAATGGAACTTTCTCCTGAACAAAGGCGGCGATACGACCGCCATGTTATACTCGACGGTTTCGGGCGCAAGGCACAGCTACAGTTGCTACACTCGAAGGTGCTCATCGTTGGTGTCGGCGGACTTGGTTCGCCGGTTGCCATGTATCTTGCCGCTGCCGGCGTGGGACACATAGGTTTGGTAGACGGCGACTTCGTGTCGGTAACGAATCTGCAGCGGCAGGTTATCTACACGAACAACGACACGGGGCGACTCAAAACGGAAGCCGCTGCCGAAAGGCTCAGGGCGATGAATCCGGATGTGGAGGTAACTGTACACGAGACGTTTCTCAATGAGCAGAATGCACTGGAACTGATAAAGCCATACGACTTTATTGTTGAGGGCACTGACAATTTTTCATCGAAATATCTCGTGAATGATGCCTGCGTGATGCTCGGCAAGGGTTTTACCATAGGCGGAATTAACAGGTTCAACGGTCAGGTGATGACTCATATGCCGGGCACGGCTTGCTATCGCTGTCTGTTTCCGGAACCGCCGGCAATGGCCGACGTTGAGACTTGCTCCATGGTAGGAGTGCTCGGTCCGATGGCAGGCATAATCGGTACGGTGCAGGCTACGGAAGCCATAAAATGCCTCACTGCCGTTGGCAAACCGCTCACCGACTCTCTGCTCATTCTCGATGCTCTGACGATGGAATGGAGGCGATTTGATATGCAACGGGATACGGACTGCGCCCTCTGCGGCAAAGAGCCGTCGATAACTGATATTAAGGAGTATGCCTATAAGCCATGCTCCAAGAATAAATAAAAGGAAAATTATGTTTAGCGAAGAATTGGAAAAAATAAGTTGGCAGGAGACCACGGAGCGTATCGCGAGCATGACTGCCATCGACGTGCGCCGCGCTCTGGGCAAGAGCCACTGCGACGTGAACGATTTTATGGCGATGCTCTCGCCGGCTGCCGAACCTTATCTCGAGGAGATGGCTCATCTGTCAAGACGATACACAGAGGAACGCTTCGGCAAGACGATGTCGATGTTCATTCCTCTTTATATTACTAACTCTTGCTCCAACTCCTGCGTCTACTGCGGTTTTCATCGCGAAAACCCTATGGCACGCACTATCCTCACTCCGGAGCAGATTGAGAATGAGTATAAGGCGATAAAGCAGCTGGCTCCTTTCGAGAATATACTGCTCGTTACGGGAGAGAATCCGGCAAAGGCTGGCACTCCGTATCTCGCCAAGGCGATTGACATTGCAAAAAAGTATTTCTCTAACATCAAGATTGAGGTGATGCCGCTCTCTACCGAGGATTACCGCACGCTTGCCGAGCATGGCATGAACGGAGTGATTTGCTTTCAGGAGACTTACAACCGCGACCACTACAAGCTGTATCACCCTCGCGGCATGAAGAGTCGCTTTGAATGGCGATGCAACGGCTTCGACCGCATGGGACAGGCTGGCGTACACTCTATCGGTATGGGAGTGTTGATTGGACTGGAGAAGGAATGGCGCACGGATGTCGTTATGATGGCTTATCATCTGAGGTATCTGCAGAAGCATTACTGGCGAACGAAATACAGCGTGAACTTTCCGCGTATGCGCCCGGCACAGAACGAGGGCTTTCAGCCTAACTGCTTCATGACCGACCGCGAACTGGCTCAGGCTACGTTTGCCATGCGTATCTTCGACCATGACGTGGATATCTCCTACTCTACACGCGAGCCGGCTTTTATCCGCGACAATATGGCTACGCTCGGCGTAACGACGATGTCGGCTGAATCGAAGGTGAATCCGGGCGGATACCACACTTATCCGCAGGCTCTGGAGCAGTTTACCGTGAGCGACGAACGCACGGCAAAGGTTATAAACCAGAGGCTGCGCGAACTGGGACGCGAACCGGTTTGGAAGGACTGGGACGCTTCGTTCGACTTGTTTAATCCGCTGAAGAAGGAAGCATAGATATTATAATCAAGAAGAAAAGGCAAGAGAAGTACTTGATCATACACTCTCCTGCCTTTTTTCTTTTCCCCTATAAAAAATACTTTATTACCACTCTACTTTTTCGTTAAGTATCACGCCGTCAGTAGCATCATCTGCCGTAAACGTATTGCCGCGATACTGCACGCAGAGCATTACCAATGGTTCGGTGCCATTGTTGCGAACGGAACGCTTGCCGGCAGGAGCCACTCNNCGCTCCGTACCGTTGTTTCTTACCGAGCGCTTTGCTGCTGGAGCCACTCTCACCACGCTGCCCTCGCCTACCGGGAACACCTTGCCGTCTACCTGATACTCACCCTTGCCGCTGAGGAAGAAAT
>DBKQ01000080.1:0-763 GCA_002298545.1 Prevotella sp. UBA746 | reverse complement strand
CCTCGTGGTTCTTGTGGGTATGCAAGAAACCTGTTTCCGTGCCTGGGGCAAACGACTGGAAAGAGAACTCGCCGCCTGTTGCGCCGACTAAGGTTCCGCCAAACACCTTTCCCGGGATTTTCACCTCTGGGCCGAGTTCAAGAACATACTCACTCAGTTCATTCAACTTGCCGAAGTCTACGGCTGTAGCATTCTCCAACTTTACGATTGTCTTTGCTTCTTTCATTGCTTTTGTATTATTAATGCGTTAAACTTTTTGTTTTTACGCTGCAAAGTTACAACTCCTAATCATCTTATACAAGAAGGCACAAAAGAGTGAGATAGTTACCTCTGAGTAACTATTGCCTGTATCCGTCAGTTTCTCTCATGCATGATTAAACAATATTAACTCCATGACAGTTTATCATATAACAATTTATCCTACCTAATACATAGAACAATGTATATTCCTATGGATTACACACGGCAAGTCAACAAAGAGTGTATGACTCCTTACATTACAGAACCTTACAGTAAGAAAAAAGCAAATGCAAGATTTCCAAATAAGCCTACAATATCTCTAAAGCTATGGCAGCACAGGCTTCGGCATCTGCCAGGGCATGATGGTGGTTGGTCAGGTCGTAGCCGCAGCGGGCTGCAATAATGTCGAGAGTATGGCGGCCGCCGGGCCATACCTGGCGCGACTTGACGAGTGTGCAAAGGAACTCGTAGTCGGGATAGTCCATCTGGTATACACGGAAAACGGCTTTCAGGCAACTCTCGT
>DBKQ01000045.1:34430-38572 GCA_002298545.1 Prevotella sp. UBA746 | reverse complement strand
GTTTTCACATCAAAGCTGCGCTTTGTGCGGTGCTTTGAATGAGAAACATTGTTTCCAATCTGGGCTTTTTTACCAGTAATCTGACAAATTTTCGACATTTCTATCTAAATTTTTTGTTTCCTTTTTTGATACTTATTCCAAACAGAATGCAAAATTAGTATTTTTTTCCTATGTGGCAAAACTTATCTGTCTTTAATCCGCATTTTTAAGTTTTTTTTTCTTTTTGCATCGTTGTCGGCTCATAAATCAATGAAAACTAACACAATTAGGAACTTACAGTGCGGAAGGATTCACACGAATTACATAACGCCGTCTTCACGGAGCTTCAGTTGCCATTTCCAGGCGGAACGGAGCGCATCCTCCAAAGGCGTGTCTGCTTTCCATCCGAGCACCTTGTTGGCCTTGTCAACATTGCCCCAAACTTTCTCGATGTCACCCTCGCGACGTGGCGCGAAGCACCAGTTCACTTTCACTCCCGTCGCTTTTTCAAATCCTTCCACGACCTCAAGTGTCGAGACGCCCTTGCCAGTTCCGATGTTGAACACTTCAATAGGGTCAGTTTCCTGGTCAAGCACACGCTGCATTGCCTTCACATGGGCCTTGGCAAGGTCAACTACATAAATGTAGTCACGGATGCATGTGCCGTCAGGAGTATTGTAGTCGTTGCCGAAAATTTTCAGTTCCTTGCGCACACCGATGGCAGTCTGTGTGACGAACGGTATGAGATTCATCGGCACGCCATTCGGCAACTCTCCGATCAGAGCTGAAGGATGAGAACCTATCGGATTGAAATATCTCAGGATAATCGACTTCACTGGAGCACCGCTGTGGATATAATCCTGTATTATCTCCTCATTTACCTGTTTCGTGTTTCCATAAGGGCTGAGTGCTTTCTGCATCGGAGCCTTTTCTGTTACAGGAAGGTTCTCTGCTGTCGGCTGTCCGTACACTGTGCAACTTGACGAGAATATAATGCCTTTTACTCCGTGCTTTGGCATAAGTTCAAGGAGGTTAAGCAAACTCGTAATGTTGTTGCGGTAATAGAGCAACGGTTTCTGCACGCTCTCGCCTACCGCCTTGCTTGCAGCAAAATGAATGATGCCTACGATGTCTGGATATTTTCCGAAGACATTGTCCATTGCTTTCAAGTCGCAGCAATCAACTTTCTCAAATGCCGGACGCACACCTGTTATCTTCTCGATACCTGTTATCGACTCCTCCGAAGAGTTTGACAGGTTATCAACGACAACAACATTGTATCCGTTTTCAATAAGTTCTACCGTAGTATGTGAGCCGATAAAGCCCGTACCTCCGGTTACAAGAATAGTTTCTTTCATAATAAATAAGTTAGACAATGCAAAGTTATACATTATTGTTGATTCCGCAAAATCTTATCTTCTATTTTTTATCATTTTGATTAGATTTGTTTTTATGTGTAGAATTATTCGTTTCCCAGTTTTGTTGCTCCATTACGAAATACCGTTAGCTATGTCCTTTCCAATGCCCAAGGTCCTACTAAATGCCCCGTTTGTCTGCAGAATTCGCAGTTTTTGTTGTCCGAATTGGTGAAGCAAATTTCTGATAAGTGTGTCGCAAGAGCTGGAATACACATTGGAATAAGCGATTTGTGCATGTCTTTTGATGCCTTTGAGAGGGTAAATTTGATGGAGTTTGTGTCTTTACCGGGCTTGGAATCTTGGGCAACATCTCGCCAAAGACATTATAAGTCACTGTATTTCTGTATTTTATATAAATAACAAATACTTTTTGAACAGATTTTCTATCTCAATCTCAGTATCTCAGTAGTTTTTTTGATGGTTTACGATTTTGCTTCTCTTTATATAACTTATTGATTATTAATTAGTTATATATAATATATATAGGATTTTCAATCATAAAAAAACCTTTTTTCTTACTGAGATACTGAGATACTGAGATTTTGGACATAGATAAGGTTCTGCATCCGAAATATAGGGCGATAGTATTTATTATCGGAAGTTTAAGTTTTTTAGACAAAAACATTTTACAACCTGTAAAACAGAATATCAGCAAGATTTGTCTATTTTATAACAAATAACACAAAACAGCTTTCCTTTCTCAAAACACCAGAACATCACAAACAAGCCAATTGAGCATCGTAAACATGCTGGTTAGACAGCGTAAACATACTGGTTAGACAGCGTAAACATGCTGGTTAGACATCGCAAACAAGGTAGTTACGTATTGTGTCATGACAACAAATCAAGGAATTGACATATAGGAGTTGTGAAATTTACACAAGATGCAGAAGCAAAGACCGAGAAGAGGGAAAAGAAAAAAGAGGGAACTATAAAAGCTCCCTCTTTAAGTACGTCTGCAGGGGTTCGAACCCTGGACCCTCTGATTAAGAGTCAGATGCTCTACCAACTGAGCTACAGGCGCAACATTAAATTTTAAATCTTCTTCTCTTAGAAGTTTGATTTGTACGTCTGCAGGGGTTCGAACCCTGGACCCTCTGATTAAGAGTCAGATGCTCTACCAACTGAGCTACAGGCGCAACATTTTTGCTACTCAGAACTGCGATTTCTGATTTGCGGTTGCAAAGGTACGCAGTTTTTTATAAATGCCAAAATTTTTCAGCTTTTTTTTGAGAAAAAGTAAAAAATATTGTTCTTTTCCTTGTCAAAATTTCAATACACCTTATTTATAATAGACTGATGTTTGGGATATAATCTACTAAACCTGCTTAATTAACAAGATTATGTAGATTATCAGTAAATCCCTTTTGCTGCATTTTTATATATGTTTATCCCCTGCAATGAAACGAAAAGACAGAAAAATTTCGTAACTTTGCCGACAGGCAAGCATACTTGCTTTACACGTATAATATTCATATGAATGGAACAAACATCAACAACTAACAAAATAGTAAAGAATAGCGACTGGCAACTTGCCTGGCAAATCGTGAGCGAAACGGATACAAGCCTGTTTCTTACAGGTAAGGCGGGTACCGGAAAGACTACGTTCCTGCGATGTCTGAAAGAAACGACAGACAAGCGAATGGTGGTTCTCGCACCAACGGGAATTGCTGCCATCAACGCGCGGGGAGTAACGATACACTCTTTCTTCCAACTGCCGTTCTCGCCTTTCATACCGGGAGTTACAAACACTGAATCGCATTACCGCTTCAGCAAGGAGAAACTGAAGATTATACGCGGTGCCGACCTTATCGTGATAGACGAGATAAGTATGGTGCGTGCCGACCTGCTCGATGCGGTAGACAATGCTCTGAAACGCTTCCGGCGAAACAGTCTGCCGTTCGGAGGAGTACAACTGCTCATGATCGGAGACTTGCAGCAGCTGGCTCCTGTGGTGAAGGACGATGAATGGCAGATGATGAACCAATACTACAAGTCGCCGTACTTCTTCGACAGCATTGCCCTCGGACAGATTAATTATGCTACCGTAGAACTAAAGAAGGTGTTCAGACAAGACGACAACAAGTTTATCGACATCCTCAACAAGATACGTGAAGGGAAAGCCGACAGCAATACTCTTGCAGAACTAAACAAGAGGTATATCCCCAATTTCTCTCCAAAGCCAGAAGAGGGCTACATAAGACTCACAACACACAATGCCTTCGCACAACGCACGAACGATCAAGAACTCGCTTCGCTGCCGGGCAGAACTTTTTCGTATCGGGCGGAGATTACGGGCAATTACCCGGAATACTCCTACCCTACCGACGAGAATCTTGAAATAAAGCTCGGCGCACAGGTGATGTTCGTAAAGAACGACACTTCCGGCAATAAGCAATACTACAACGGTATGATTGGCGAGGTTTGTGCCATCTCCGCAAATGGCTTCTGCGTAAGGTCGAAGGACGACGGACAGCACATAGAGGTGGGAAGGGAAACATGGCAGAACTGCCGCTATACTATCGACGACAAGACTAACGAAATAAAGGAGGAAGTGGAAGGGACATTCTCGCAATATCCCGTAAAACTCGCCTGGGCTATAACGATACACAAAAGTCAGGGACTTACCTTTAGCCACGCCATCATTGATGCACATGCCTCGTTTGCTCACGGACAGACTTATGTTGCCCTGAGCCGATGCAAATCGCTAAGCGGTCTCGTACTGAGCTCACCGCTCACTCCACA
>DBKQ01000045.1:2310-34412 GCA_002298545.1 Prevotella sp. UBA746 | reverse complement strand
CACAGGCGATAATATCAGACAACCGCGTGGAGAGCTTCAACAAACAGGTTGAGGCTAACGAACCGAAAGAAAGCGATATTGCGGCAATGAGACGCAGATATATGATAAACCTGCTCAACGAACTTTTTGACTTCATTCCGGCGGAAAGGGCTCTGAACAATATGAACAGGGTTGTAAGCGAACACCTGTACAACACTTACCCTAAGACGCTCGCGGAATTCAGAGTAGTGCTGAAGGCTTTCCACGAACGGGCTACATTGGTAGCAAGCCGCTTCCGACTGCAATATGAACAACTTGCTGCCGAATGTCATGACTGCAAGGTCAGCGATGAACTACAGCAAAGAATCTCTAAAGGTGCCCGTTATTTCCTGAAGGAAACAGCTCTGGCAAACGATGTCTTCCTGAAAAGCAACTTGCAGACCGGGAACAAACAGATAAAGAAACAGCTGGATAATGCCATCGAGACTCTGCGCGAGGTGATGACTCTGAAAATCCAGATGCTTCGCTTTGCTGCCGACAGCCTTTTCTCTACAGAAGGTTATCTGAAGGCTAAGGCGGCAGTCCTTCTCGGCAATAACGCAGGTGGCGGCAGTCAAAGGAGCAAAAAGAAAACGACGACAAAGACTGTTATACCCGACGGCAACCTGCACCCCACTCTGCTTAACGAGCTCATAGTTTGGCGAACGGAAAAGATGCGCGAAGAAGGACTTCCGGCTTACTGCATTCTTGCTCAGAAACCGCTCTCGGGGATTTCAAACACTCTGCCTGCAGACTTAGACGCTCTTGTTCAGATTCCTGGCATCGGCAAAGCGAAAGCCGACAAATATGGTGTTGAGATTCTCGCTATCGTGAAAAGATACGTAAAGGAACATTCATGAATATGTTGAAGCTCCTAACGAGTAGAAAAACAATACATGGTTTGATAAAATAGAAAACGGGATGTGATTTTCTCACACCCCGTTTATTTTATATTTAAGACCTGCAGCTTATCCGCCAGTCTTTTGGGAACTTTCCTTATTCTGCATTCTCAAGCTTTATTCCGAAGAGGTTGCGTGTGTCAGCCTTTGTTATTGTATGAGCACCGGCTGCGAGAGTCTCAGTATAAGAACTCTTGTCGCCAGTCTTCTTCACACCGTCAACCTTAACGGAAGCAGTTTCGCTGTCAGCGAAATAGAGAGTTACTTTCTTGCTCTCAGTAAGGGTAAATGCGACAGAAGTCGAGCTTTCCATCTTCACGCAAGTATTGTATGATACGCCATCGATGGTTGCGGTACCCTTGTTTGTAGCATAGTTACCAGTTACGGTAAAGATATTGCTTGAAGGCTTTTTGTCTGTGAAAGTACAGAGCACAGTACCCTCTGGGGTTTCTGGCTGATCAGGCTCGGTTGTAGAACCACCGCCAGTCTCGCCACCACCAGGATTCTCAGTACCTGTCTCTGAAGAGCTGCCGCCCTCGCCGTAAACCTTAACGAGAGTAGTCTTGTAGTTGTCGAGAGCTGCACCGAGCTTAGCATCATAAGCATAAGAAGAAGCGTTGTGTCCGTCTACATCAGCGAAAGTCCAAGTGAAGTCGCCGTGGTTGATACGACCAGCACCATAGAAGCCTGTAACGACAGCAGGAACATCCTCTGCCGGGTCTACATTATAGGTGTACATCAGAGATGAGTTAGTATCGAAGTTGTCGTAAGATGTACCGCCCTTGAGAGTCTTTACAGAAGCAGGAACCTGCTCGTTGCGTGAAGAAGCCTCATAAGCGTCGAAGCTTGTGTTGTTCTTCTGATAAGTGATGTAGCTGAAGTAAGAACCATTCTCAGCAAATACGTTGCCGAACGACTTGATGATACCGCCATTCTCGCCAGAGAAAGTTCCGTCGCCGGTAGCATCGGTTCCCTGCAGAGAGCTCATCATAGGACGGTTAGTCATGCGGAAGTAGTTGTTCTCTACGAATACGCTTGAACCTGTTGTTGCACCTACACCATACTTTGCAACGTTGTCGAAGTAGTTGTTCCATACGTGAACGGTCATTGTACGAACACGTGGGCAACGAGAGTCAGAGTGGTCAAACCAATTGTGCTGATATGTGATATAGTTAGGCTGAGTCTCGCTCGTCATACCGCAGAGAGAGCTCTTGCCTGTATCCCAGAAGCGGTTGTATGAAATTGTAAGATACTGAGAGTCATTTTTCAAGTCAACAGTACCGTCACCCTTTGCGTGGTCTCCACCACCGTTAGGACCATAGAAGAAGTCCATGTTGTGAATCCAAATCATGGAGTTCTTTGTATCAAGAGAGATACAGTCGTCTGAGCAACGCATAATTGCGAAGTTACGGAATTCTACACCTGAAGCATTACGGCAGAGGAAGCCAAAGCCGTGAACAGTAGCATCGTCGCCAACTCCCTCAATGGTAATGTTCATTTCATTGTAAGCATTTTTGCCCTTGATTTGAAGTCCTTCCTCAGAACTTGACACTTTGTCGAGATCTGTCTTCTTCACGAGTCCGATGAAGCGGAAAGCGATAGGAGTCTTGTCCTGTCCCTTCTGATAAGCATCGCATATAGCCTGGATACCTGTGCACTTGCCGGCACCGGCAACTTCAGTAGAGATTGTCTTGGCTGTCTTGGCTGTTACATAGAACACCTTTGCACCGGCCTTCAGCGTACCGTCGTTGTTGTATGCACCTACACCGTTACTGCCGCTCTTGAAGTGAGCAAAGCCCTCACGACTGTAGTTCTTTACGATGAGGTTGCTTACAGTACTTGCAGAACCTGCAATCTCGTTTCCGTCCTTATCTACGGCAACAACCTTTAGGTTGTATGTTCCGGCAGCAAGACCGAGCACGTCGGCACGAACGTATGTAGGATACAGACGAACGAGCTGCTGGTCAATCTTCTTGTCGTTGCAGTAAACATTGTATGATTCAGCTCCTGTATATGGAGCCCACTTTGCATAGACTGTCTCAAGCCAGCCCTTAGACTCTGAAATCTGAATTGCGCCCTGTGGGTTGTCAATCTCACCGCTCTGTCCGCCTTCCTTAGCCTTGGCAAAGGCGAGACGACTTACATTGCCCTGGAACACATCAGCAGCATTGCCGTTGGATGGGTTGATGGAGATGTTTCCACCGTTGATGTCTACAGAGGCGAGGCTCTCTGTGTTGTAATATTTCACATCGTTTGATGCAAGTGTTACGCGCATCTGGTTCTTTGCCAGATTCATTGCCACATCGTTTGATGTAGAAGGAGTAACAGGGTCGGTAGAACCGCCACCGCCGTTTTCTGCCACTTCAACGGAATAGATATACATTCCGGCAGATGTTGTAAGCTCCACGTCGCCATCGGCAGTTACTGTACCTACGTTTGTTTGGTCATCAGCAGATGTGGAGTTGAAAGAACCACTTACAGGTGTAAGGTTTGTAGCATTCAAGCCGCGAGCTTCGTTTGTTTTGCCCGACTTACACTTCACGGTAACCTTCTGTCCTGCCTTGAGTCCTGGGATTATCATTGCTACATTAGTGCCGTTGAGTTCCAGTCGACTACTTCCGTAGTTAAGGCGAATCTTTGCCTTTCCCTCTTGTTTAGCCGAAGCAGCACCAGCCGTAAATTTCAGTCCCTTGGCATAAGCCAGTTCTGTGCCATTGGCTGTCAGCGGAGCATTTGAGAGTTCAAGCAGATAGCAGTATCTGTCAGTACCGAGGAGCCAGTTGGCATCTGCGGCACAAAGAGCCTTGTCAGCTTCCGACATAGTAGTGAAGTCCCATGTCTGTGCGTTTGCTGATGCGAAAATCATGCAAAACAGCAATGTAAATAGTAATTGTATCTTTTTCATTTCAGCATTACGATTTAGCGTTTAACAAATTTGACTATCTGATTGCCGGCTTTCAGAATATATACTCCGCCGTTCAGGTTGTCTACATTCAACTGTGTTGCCTCGCCTTGAGCGCGTGTTGCAGCCACTTTCTTTCCGGATATGTCGTAAACGGCAACAGGGGTTCCGTCTGCGAGACCGGCAAGGTTCAGCTGACCGTCTACTATTCCGTTGAATGTAAATGTTGAAACTGTGTTGATTCCGTCGGTACCCGAGAAATCAATCTGTACGTCGTTCATCGGATATGACTCCTCTGAACCATTGAAATGGAGCACTACGTTATCTCCACTGAAAGTGATTTGCGAAACCACCTTCTCTACTTTCTGACCGTTTATGGTCAACGTCTGCGTTACATCAGCTTTGGCAATACCGAGTGCTGCCATCAGCATTAATGCAGACGCAAAAATCTTTTTTCTCATTTTTTTGGATTGTTAAAAGATTAGTTACGTTAGATTATATTATTAATACTAAATTTTATCGACTCTATGATAATGAATGTTTTCTGACATGCAAAGTTAAACGTTTTCTGAAAGAAACGGCAATAAAATACACAAAACTTTCCGAAAACGTTTGTAAAAGTGTTGTTAAACACGGCAAAAGTTATTATTTTGGCAACAGAAAAACTTATCTTGAAGACATAAACCCTTCAAGGTTTTTATATTTCCTCTTCATCATGCGCTTATATATCGTGTTTATCCAAATTCTGTTGGTGAGGATAAAAGCCAGACCGACAATTATCATGAAAAGATATGTGGGTATGCTGCCGATAAATGCATCAAGCACGGAAACGAGGGCTATCGGCAGGAACATGGCTACCATTTCAACAATTACCTGTACGTAGTTGGTTTCTACGCCTGTCTTACGGGTCAATTTCGTGTTTAACGGCATTGTAACCTTATTTATAATAGCAAGATGCATTAGCATACAGTAAACGGGACCTGCCGTAAAAATCATCATACCCATTAATAGCAACAGGGGGTAAGTGCCGGCAATTACAGTAGGCAACATTAATATAAAAGGTATGAGCAACGCTATTGAATAGAAATAGTATTTTGCCTCAAGTAAGTTGCGTATGTTTTCTTTTCTCACGAGCAGACATTCTATATAGTTTCCCTCGGGACACATTATACGGACAAGATTCATGCTCATAAGCGTGAACGGATACAGCGACCAGAATTTTTCAGAGAAGCTGTCAGCATACAATCCTGTATAAGAATCCAAAATGCTTATAAGCACAATAAATCCCATCGAGAAGATAAAGGTATGTCGCATGTTCTTATTACGCAACATTCCCTTGAGCTCCAGCTTTAAATATTCACCTGTCTGACCGAAACGGTTAAATACGGAGAACGATGAAATCTTCTTTATCTTAACATCGCTGTCTGTCATCGTTTCTGCCGACACGAAGGTATATTGTACTCTCTGGTTGACCTTGAACATCAGTACTAAAAATGCGGCTATTGCAACAAAAGGCACCAACGACTTTTCTGCGATGAACGAGCCAAGCATACCATAAATGCGGAAAAATGTATCGAAATCTGATACCAGCCATGGCAAGAACAACATTCCGTATACTGCCAAAGGAAGTGCCAACCACGCGACATGCTGGATTACAAGCGTGCGGCAAAGCATGAAGAAAAGACTGTTGCACACGAATATCAGCTGTAAACAAATGACGAGGAAGAGTGCCGGCAAAAGACCGGTACTGAAGATAACCGACATTATTGCATATGGAACGAACAAGAAAAGCCACAATAAATTGTTCGGTGTGATGATGCTTGAAATCACAAAAGCGTCAACACATTCATAGCGCTTTAACGGCAGAAGCAGATAAGGCTTTACGAGCTGTGCTGGAGTAGACTGAACTACTGTTCTCACCAAGGCATCGACAACGAGTAGGAACGGCATAATGCCACAAATGAACTGGCACGGAGTATAGCCACGGATGTCATTTGCTATANNCTATAAGAGACAGTCCGACGGCAATAAACACAAGGTATAAAGCGACCATTGCAGAGGCAAGGAAAATCAGGACCTTAGCTACAACGTTCGTTTCATACATTACGCTGCGTTCCTCACTCAAGACGACATGCTTTCTTAAAACCCTATATACTTGAAACCTATTCATATTCTCCTATTAGATTATCTCAAATCTATAATTTCAGCATTAGGATACTCACGACTGTTGAAACGGAACTGCGAATCAGAGAGAGTTGCCTTTCGGAAACCTGAAACATTGATTGTTGTCCATCCCCCACTCTGTCGCATTTTTACCTGACGGAGCTGGTAGCTTGAGCTTACCGTTACGTACATTTCCTTTATCGTACGCTTCTGGTTCTGTGCAACGAGATGTACCTGCCACCCGCTACCACTTTTCTTAGCACTGAGATTATAGCCGTTTTTATATATGTATATGAACTTATACGGATTGAGGGCTTGCTGCTGCGCCTCTGTCGGTGTACTTACATTCACCTCACCGCTATGCTTCATGTAAGTCCATTGCGTCTTGCCATCATACCAGACAACAGCCTGCGGTGTGTAGGCATTAAACTTGTTTCCCTTTATGGCAACGGTTCCACTTGACTTGCCTAATCTTCCGGACATTTTGAAGTTTGCCTTTACTCCACTCCCGGAGCCGATTACATTGGCTGTTTTATCCAATATCTGACGCGCACTCTGGGCGAATGCTCCTGTATAAACAGTCAATACAAAGGCTAACGCGAATAAAAGTCGTTTCATAATTATCTTATTTACCATATTCATAATGTTTTTAAAAGATTACAGAAAAGAAAGCCATATTGCTAAATGCAGTCTCCTGGATATGAAGACTTAGCTTCTCAATTGCATCAAGAGAGAATCCAAGCTGTTCTCGTCTTGAATGAGAACCTCCCTCGGCTTGCTGCCTTGTGCCGCTCCTACTATACCGGCACTCTCCATCTGATCCATCAATCTTCCGGCACGGTTGTAGCCGATAGAGAAACGACGCTGAATCATCGAAGTACTGCCTTGCTGAGTAATGACAATGGCATGTGCCGCTTCCTCGAACAATGGGTCGAGTGTGCGGGCATCTATGCCCCCGCCCGAGACGTCCATCCCGTCGTCGGTTGCCGGCTCCGGCAATTCCATAGGTTCTATAGGTCCAGGCTGAGATGCTATATAATCATTGACACGTACAACTTCAGGGGTGTCCACAAAGGCACACTGAACTCTGACAGGCTCGTTCCCGTTAAGGAAAAGCATGTCTCCTCTACCTATAAGCTGATTGGCACCAGGACGATCCAGAATTGTTCGCGAGTCAATCATTGAGCTAACCTTGAACGCCATTCGTCCAGGGAAATTGGCTTTTATATTTCCGGTTATAATAGATGTCGTAGGCCTCTGTGTAGCTATTACCATGTGGATTCCTACTGCTCGTGCAAGCTGTGCTATACGTGCAATTGGCAATTCCACTTCCTTGCCTACTTGCATGATGAGGTCTCCGAACTCGTCTATTACAACTACAATATACGGCATGAACTCATGCCCGTCGGTAAGTCGCAACTGATGATTCAGAAACTTTTTGTTGTACTCTTTTATATTTCTTGCTCCTGCAAGTTTCAGTAAATCATATCGGGTGTCCATCAACTTACAAAGACTGTTCAATGTACGAACGACCTTCGTTACATCTGTAATAATAGGTTCGTCGTCGTTGTCCGGTACTTTTGCCATAAAATGATTTGCAATATTGGCGTAGATACTGAACTCAACTTTCTTCGGGTCAATAAGAACAAGCTTCAGTTCATTCGGATGTTTCTTATATAATAAAGAGGTTATTATAGCATTGAGTCCTACAGATTTTCCCTGTCCTGTTGCACCAGCCACAAGCAAATGAGGAATTTTGGCAAGATCAACCATAAAGACCTCGTTGGTAATCGTCTTACCCAATGCTATTGGCAGTTCATATGTCGATTTCTGGAACTTTTCAGAGTTTAGAATACTTTCCATCGACACAATATTCGCCTTGGCATTTGGCACCTCAATACCAATAGTTCCCTTGCCTGGAATAGGAGCGATAATTCTCACTCCTGCCGCCTTTAAGCTTAACGCTATGTCATCTTCAAGATTTCGGATCTTTGAGATTCTCACTCCCTCTGCAGGGGTTATTTCATATAATGTTATGGTAGGTCCGACGGTTGCCGAAATGGTTTTTATCTGTACGCCAAAATTGTTTAAGACGTCAACGATACGGTTTTTATTTGCCGTCTGTTCCTTCATGTCTATATAAGGCTCGTCGTCGTCATCGTATTTCTTCAGCAGGCTCAAAGTCGGATATTTATAATTCACCCATGGCTCTTTAGGGTTTATAGGCGTGTCAAGAGGACTATCCGAAGCAACTGTCTCCCCACTTGCAGCATCTTCCTTTCCCGCTTTTGTAATAACCAGTCCAGGATCCATTTGGTGATGTACCTGTTCTTTCTGCATTTGTGTAGAATCCGAAGCTGCCGGCACAGGTTCTTCTATTGGCTCAAGATTTGGAGTCATCTCTATTACTGGTGATGAACCTTCAGGGAATTCTACGGTCTGACGGGTTGGATTATCATATACATCCGACTCTTTATTTTCTTCTTTGTCTGCATCATCTTGTGTCATTTCCGGAGCTGTTGACTGTGGTTCCACAGAGTCAGAATTTCGGTTGGTGACATAAAACCCGACTTTATTAGTTATAATCCCTACAGGGTTCAACATCTTGCGAACGACATTTACCGTCTCCGAAGTTAGATATGTAAGGAATATTATTGCCACTACTGCAAGTATACCTACAAGACCTGGAACGCCTGTAACATTCTCAAGCCACTGTGCACAGAACTCACCGTGTCCGCCGCCTGGGTTGTAGACTTCGTCACCAATAAACGGAGTAAGGAATTTGGCAAGAGCTACAGAAAACCACAGCATCACGACACTAAGGCATAGAAAGCATTTCAGGAGATTTGTCTTGTATGCCTTAATCATATTCAGCCCAACAAGGCAGAGAAAAAAAGGTATGATAAAAGCCGAGAAACCAAAACACTGGGCAATGAAGAAATCTGAGACAAGTGCACCCAACGGTCCACACATGTTCATAAACACATGGTTGGTATTAAACAAATCACCACTACGCAACTCCATGACAAGACTCTGGTCTTCTGCCGCCGTACTAAAATATGAAATGAAGGCAACAATCATCCATACTGAAAATATGAACAATAATATACCGAAAATAAAATTGAAAATATCATTCTGCAGGATGTTCAATCCTATTGTCTCGCTGAAACTTGCTTTCCGCGTGTTTTTTTTCTTTGCCATTATACTGCTTCTGTTTGTTTTTTATAGGTAATTTTACATGGACCGACAAGAGCTTTAGCTTGTCTTTAATGCAAAGTTAATACAAAAGTAAACGAAAAAAGCAAGAAATGCCAACAAACTCGCTTTTTTTTTCTAATTTTGCACTCTCTATTTATAAACTGATGAAAAAAATTATATACAACAAAATCAACAAACGCTCTATAACAGACATGCCAAGAGCGCTTTTCGATGGGAAAATAATTGTGGTGACGACTGAAAGCGAAGCTGAAAAGGCTGTGGATTTTCTACTCGGCCAAGAGATTTTAGGCATCGACACGGAAACAAGACCGGCTTTCAAAAAGGGTAGTCAACATAAGGTGGCTCTGCTTCAAGTCGCCACACACGACGTATGTGTACTTTTCAGACTTAACCTGACTGGAATGACTAATGCAATAATAAAATTGCTTGAAGATACAAATATACCCAAAATCGGACTTTCGCTCCACGACGACATAATGTCCATGCACAAAAGGGCTGAATTCACCCCTGGCGCATTCATTGACCTACAAAAACATGTTGGAGAAATTGGCGTGGAAGACTTGAGCTTGCAAAAGCTCTATGCAAACTTCTTCGGACAGAAAATAAGCAAGGCGCAAAGGCTCACTAACTGGGAGGCAGACATCCTCTCAGATAAACAGAAAGCTTATGCTGCTACAGATGCATGGGCGTGTATCATGCTATACGAAGAACTGATGAGACTGGAACGTACTGGCGAATACGAACTTGTCAATACTGAAAACGAGAATAAGGACAAAGAAGGAAACAACATAATAACAGAATAAAATATGTATAAGAATATATATTTGAAAAGAGGTAAAGATGAAAGTCTAAAAAGATTTCATCCATGGATTTTCTCTGGTGCAATAGCAAAAGCTGACAATGGTATAAACGACGGAGATACTGTAAGGGTAATCTCTAACGAAGGGAATTTCATTGCTGTAGGACACTATCAGATTGGAAGTATCGCCGTAAGGGTACTGTCGTTTGACGACATCGAAATAAATGACGCTTTTTGGAAGGAACGGCTGACGGAAGCTCTTAAAATGAGAATCTCCATAGGCATTGCCGACAACCCAAAGAACAATACCTACAGACTTGTACACGGAGAAGGCGACGGACTACCAGGACTTGTTATCGATTGTTATGGAAAAACTGCCGTTATGCAAGCTCATAGTGTAGGTATGCATATATGGCGAAAAGATATCGCTGACGCTCTTATAGAAGTGATGGGGGGAAGGATTGAAAATATTTTCTACAAGAGTGAAACTACATTGCCTTATAAAGCCGACCTGGGACAAGAAAATGGATTTATTATAGGTGGCAGTACAGACAATACTGCTGTTGAAAACGGATTGAAGTTCCATGTTGACTGGCTAAAGGGACAAAAGACCGGCTTCTTTGTTGACCAGCGCGAAAACCGCAGTCTTCTGGAAAGATATGCTGCAGGAAAAAACGTGCTCAACATGTTTTGCTACACTGGCGGCTTCTCTTTTTACGCCATGAGAGGCGGTGCAAATTTGGTACACTCTGTTGACAGTAGTGCAAAAGCTATTGAACTGACAAATGCCAACGTAGAACTGAACTTCCCTGGAGACAAGAGGCACCAGGCTTTCTGTGACGATGCCTTCAAGTTTCTGGACAATGCAAAAGACTTCTACGACCTCATTATCCTCGACCCTCCAGCTTTTGCAAAGCATAGAGCAGCACTGCACAATGCACTAAAAGGATATACAAGACTTAACGTGAAGGCTTTTGAGCGCATCAAACACGGTGGTATTCTGTTTACTTTCAGCTGTTCTCAGGTTGTTACAAAAGACAACTTCCGCAACGCCGTATTTACAGCAGCAGCACTCTCTAAGAGAAAAGTCCGTATACTGCACCAGCTCCACCAGCCTGCCGACCACCCTATCAATATCTATCATCCTGAAGGAGAATATCTTAAAGGACTCGTATTATACGTAGAATGATAATGGAAAAGGACAAATTCCTTAATGAAATTGAAACGTTTATCAGCAATAAAAAGCTGATAGACAAAAGAAAGCTATATATTTCTGCACTGTCGGGAGGCGCCGACAGTGTAGCTCTATTGCTCTCACTAAAGGAACTCGGTGTTAATATAGAAGCTGCTCATTGCAACTTCAAGCTCAGAGGCGATGAATCTGACCGTGATGAGCAGTTCTGTATTGAACTTTGCCAAAAACACGGAATCAAAATACATATTATACATTTCGACACGATTGAATACGCAAAGCTACACAAGATTAGTATCGAAATGGCTGCGCGAGATTTACGATATAACTACTTTGAACAACTACGCCGCGACATTGGCGCTGACGGTATTTGCATAGGACATCATAGGGAGGACTCTGTGGAAACACTGCTTTTAAACCTTATTCGCGGTACGGGAATTAACGGACTTACAGGTATCGCACCTAAAAACGGGTATATTCTACGCCCTATGCTTTCTGTATCAAGGAAGGATATTGAGAACTTTCTGGACAGAAAGAAACAAAACTTCGTTACGGACAGTACAAATCTCGTTGACGATGCTACAAGAAACAAAATACGATTGAACCTAATGCCGATAATTAGAAGTATAAATCCATCGGCAGATAAAGATATTGCAAATACAGCATTAAGATTACGCGAGGCTGAAAAAATATTTAACGATTCCTTGAAAGCATCTGAAAAAGAAATTGTTACGACAAACAGTAAGCATATAACAAGTATTAATAAGCAGAAACTTTTTAATACAGCATCACCAGAATACACACTATTCTACATACTGAAGAACTTCAATTTTACACCTTCTACAATCGAAGAAATACACAACAGACTAAGATTTGCACAATGCGGGAAGACTTATTTATCAAAAAGTCACAGGTTGCTTATTGACCGTGAATCTATAATTATAGAACCGCAAACAAATTTTTCTGAATGTAATAGAACCTACAAAATACCAGAAACTGGCGTTTATAAACTTAATGACAAAATAACCTTACGCCTGGAAATTAAAAAATACAAAGATAAAAAGGATATATCTATTCTGCCAAATATAGCAACAATAGATGCAGACAAAGTGGTTTTCCCGCTCATGCTAAGAACACCACAACAAGGTGACTGGTTTACTCCTTTTGGGATGAAAGGCAAAAAAAGTGTAAGCGACTTTCTTACTGACAAGAAACTAACTCTTTTTGAAAAAGAAAGACAACCTTTAATAGAGGACGCTAACGGTAATATTATATGGCTTATAGGTCTTCGTACAGACAACAGATACCGAATAAAGGAAGATACAAAAAATATACTGTATATTTCGCATGAAGATTCACAAAACGAATAATTAGGACAAGAGTTTCAAATAAAAAGCGTCTTGAAAGAAGATTGTATTCTTTTTTCAAGACGCAGTAAAAAAACTGTTTCGTTATACGAATCAGAAAGGTAAATCGTCTGAAGAGCCTTCACCTTCAGATGTTGCATTGTCAGTGGCCTGACTTGCAGAAGGGAAAGCTTCACCTGCCGGCATAGGCTGAACACCAGGAGCAGCTGCCTCAGAAACAGCAGGGTCTGCCAAACGTACATCGAAAGCACGAATGTTGTTAAACCAACGACCATTATATTCGTGGGCATCAATATCAAAAGAGACATTAACCTCCTGACCTAACTGTATTTTAAAACGCTCAATGCGATCTGCACCAAAAACGCTAAAAACCATCTTGCGAGGGTAAGCGCCCGGTGTTTCTATAACATAATCTTGAGACTTCCATTCTCCACGTGCTGAAACACCACTTCTTTCAGGCAAGACAGCAATAACTTTTCCTTGTAATTCCATTTTCTTATATCAGTATTTTTTACAAAAATTTTTTATTGTTTGCGAAAGTAACAAAATTATTTCAATTTAAAAAACAAATTCCATTATTTTTTGTTCAATCAAAATATTTTCCGTATTTTTGTGCTCGGTTAACAACCGATTGAAACAAAACCTATTATTTAATAAAAACATATACAACAATGAGAATTACATTGTCCAGCACGGTTCTCGCCAACCGGCTCATCGCATTACAGAAAGTGCAAAACAGTAAGAATTCGCTACAGATTCTTGACTGTATCCTATTTAACGTAAGCAATGGCAAACTTCAGCTCACGGCTTCTGATAAAGAAAATGAGATGAAAATTGACATAGAACTCGACGAGTGTGACGTGGACGGCAAATTTGCGATTAGCAGCAAGACAATTACAGATGCCGTTAAAGAACTGCCAGAACAACCTATAACAATTGAAATAGACGAGAATACATATTCTGTAAAAATACTATTCCAAAACGGAGATTATAAATTTACGGCACAAAATGCTGACGAATTTCCGCAAAGTCAGGACCTGCAGGAGGATGCCAACTCTATTAAGATTGCATCAAATGTATTGTTGGAAAATATTACAAGAACAATTTTTGCAACTGCCAACGACGAAATAAGACCGGTAATGAACGGTATCTTCTTTGACCTTACGCCAGAGGCTCTTGCTATTGTGGCAACGGACGGGCACAAAATGGTTAGAAACAAGATATTAACCATTAGCGGTCAAGAACCGGCATCATTCATTCTGCCAAAGAAACCGGCAGGCATACTTAAAAACACACTCGCACACGACGACTCAGAAGTGGAGATAAAGTTCGATGACAGAAATGCTGAGATTTTGTTCGGAGACTACGCTCTGAAATGTAGACTCATTGAAGGCAGATACCCTAATTACAACTCTGTAATTCCAAATAACAACCCGTACGAGTTGAATATTGACAGAAAGACTCTGGCAGGGTCTGTAAGGAGAGTATTGCCGTTCGCAAGCGAAAGCAGCCAACTTGAAAGACTGCATCTGACAAACGGAGAAGTCGAAATATCAGCTGAAGACCTTGACTTCTACACCAGTGCCAAAGAAAGCATCGTATGCGACTACAACGGAAACACAATGAATATCGGATTTAAAGGATCGTCGCTTCTCGAACTTTTAAACAACCTAAGCTGCGACGAAGTGTCTCTAAGACTTGCCGATCCGAGTCGCCCTTGTCTTATTCTGCCATCAGAACAACCGGAAGGACAAGATATACTGATGCTTATAATGCCAATGTTGCTCAACGATTAAGAAACATAAAGTATTGGACTTAAACATTTAAAAGTCCAATACTATATTTTTATACAATAGCAAAATGAAATTAAATCTTACAAGACCACTGGTAGTATTTGACCTTGAAACAACTGGCCTGGATATAGTAAACGACAGAATTTTCCAACTTTCATATATAAAAGTCTATCCTGACGGAAAAGAAGAAAGAGAAAATATATATTTCAACCCTGAGAAGACAATACCTGAAGAAGTAGTTGAATTGACTGGAACATCAAACGCAGACGTTGCAGACAAGCCAACATTCAAGCAACTCTCAAAAGAGCTCGAAGAAAAATTCAAAGGCTGTGACTTCGCCGGTTTCAATTCTAACCATTTTGACGTTCCTATGCTCGCAGAAGAATTCTACCGTGCAGGAATAAGTTTCGATTTTTCCAAATGTAGACTAATTGATGCACAAACAATTTTTCACAAAATGGAAAAGCGAAATCTTGCAGCAGCTTACAAATTCTATACCGGACACAAAATGGAGGACGACTTCGCCGCACATCGTGCTGACCAAGATACTGAAGCGACATATAGAGTTCTACAAGGTGAGCTTGACATGTATACCGCCGAAAAACAAGAGGAAGCGGAAAGAATTCTAAAAAATGACATGGACGAGCTTGCTAATTTCTCAAAAGTCAACGACAATGTGGATTTCGCTGGAAGAATCGTATGGAAAGACATGAAGGATGCTAAAGGAAATCCTATCCTTGACGCAGAAGGAAATCCGAGAAAACAGGAAGTATTCAACTTCGGCAAATACAAAGGATGGGCTGTCAGCGAAGCTTTAAGAAGAGATCCGGGATACTATAACTGGATCTGTACAAGCGACTTCTCTAATAATACTAAACAAGTACTTACCCGCATCAGAATGCGTGATTTAGGAAAATAAACAAACGATTAGACGAATGCTGAAAGGAAAGAAAATTGTTCTCGGCATAACGGGAAGTATTGCAGCCTATAAAGCCTGCTACATCATAAGAGGACTCATAAAAGCCGGGGCTGAAGTACAGGTGGTCATAACACCTGCCGGTAAGGAGTTTATTACCCCTATCACTCTTTCAGCCCTGACACACAAACCTGTTGTCAGCGAGTTCTTCTCGCAAAGGGATGGGACATGGAATTCACACGTAGACTTAGGACTTTGGGCTGATGCAATGCTCATTGCCCCATGTACAGCATCAACAATTGGGAAAATGGCTAATGGCATAGCTGACAATATGCTCATCACAACATATCTGTCAATGAAAGCTCCTGTCATTATCGCTCCAGCCATGGATCTCGACATGTTTGCGCATCCATCTACTCAAAGGAATCTGGCGACACTGCAGGAATACGGAAATATTATCATTGAACCACAAAGCGGATTTCTTGCCAGCGGACTCGAAGGCAAAGGGCGCATGGAAGACCCTGAGGTTATAGTGAACTTCATGAACGATTTTTTCGAGAGACAGGAAAATGGCGGAAAGACGTCAAACTTGCGTGGAAAGAAAATAATGATAACAGCCGGACCTACATACGAAAAGATTGATCCTGTAAGATTTATCGGCAACTATTCAAGCGGAAAAATGGGATTTGCGCTTGCTGAAGAATGTGCAAGACGTGGAGCTATCGTTACGCTTATCTCGGGACCGGTTGTCATTGGATGTTCAAATAAAGTGAAAAGGATAGACGTGGAGAGCTGCGAACAGATGCACGAAGCTGCTGTAAGGGAATTTAAAGATCAAGATGCAGCAATCCTGTGTGCCGCAGTAGCAGACTTCAAGCCTGAAAATATTGCTGAAAAGAAAATTAAGCGAGGAAAAGAAGACCTTGTTCTTAGACTTCTCCCCACACAAGACATTGCAGCTTCTCTTGGACGACAAAAGAAGAGCGGGCAGAAGCTTGTAGGGTTTGCACTCGAAACTAACGACGAGGAGACCAATGCAGTCAAAAAACTCCACAAAAAGAATTTTGACTTTATCGTCCTTAACTCAACAAGAAACAAAGGTACAACATTCCAAAGCGACTTCAACAAAATATCTATTATTTCAGAGAATGAGAAAAAAGACTTTGCCAAAAAGCCTAAAGATGAAGTAGCAAAGGACATAATTGACGAAATGGAGTTACTTTTTGAATCTTAAAAAGCATATAATATTGAATTATGAAACGACTGATTATATCTCTAATAATCCTTGTCACGACATATTCTGTATGTCAAGCACAGGAGCTACAGGCTAAAGTTACTATAAACCACAACCAAATTCAAGGAACTGACGCCAGCGTTTTCGAGAATCTGCAACAGACTCTCGAACAATTTATAAATGACAGACAATGGACGAATTACCAGTTTCAGAAAAACGAACGGATTACATGTAACTTCAATATTACTATTACAAAATATGATCAGTCGTCGAACAGGTTTACAGGCTCTGCACTTATCCAAGCCAACAGACCTGTCTACAATTCTGCCTATACAACAACATTATATAACAATAAGGACAACGACTTTAATTTCGATTTTGCACAGTTTGACCAGCTCAATTTCAACGAAGAGCAGATAGACAACCAGCTTACGGCATTGGTTGCATATTATGCATATCTGATTATTGGGCTCGATCTTGACAGCTTCTCGCCAATGGGAGGTGAAGATGTGCTGCAAAGATGCATGAACCTGACAAATAACGCTCAAAATCTTGAGTTCACGGGATGGAAATCTTTCGAAAAAGACAGGAATAGATTTGCTATTATAAATGACTATTTGGATGTTTCCATGAAACCTTTCAGACAGCTCCAATATGATTATTACAGAACAGGGCTCGACGAAATGGCAAACAATTCAGAAAGAGGAAGGGCAAACATTACTACAGCTTTAGAGAAGGATTTAAAGAAAGCCCATGAAGACAAGCCTCTGAGCAGTCTGCCGTCAATATGGACAGACTACAAAAAAGATGAACTTGCCAACATATATAAAGGTAAAGGCACACAAAAGGAAAAGGAAAGCGTTTACGAGATTCTTTTTTCTATTAATGCATCTCAAAACAACTCTTGGGAGAAAATCAAAGAATAAAGTAATGTTAAAACAACTCTACATAAAGAACTTCGCACTTATCGACACTCTCGATATGCATTTCCAGCCTGGCTTCTCTGTCATAACAGGTGAAACAGGAGCTGGAAAAAGTATCATACTTGGAGCGTTAAACCTACTGCTCGGACAGAGGGCTGACTCAAAGATGGTTAAAGGCGACAAATCGAAATGCATCATTGAGGCTCATTTCGACTTGTCGAAATACAACATGGCTGACTTCTTCACCAATAATGACATAGAATACGACGCCGAAGACTGCATTATCAGACGAGAACTGACAGCCGCCGGTAAAAGCAGGGCCTTTATCAATGACACTCCGGAGCCGTTGTCACTTGTAAAGAAACTCGGAGAACATCTCATAGACATCCATAGTCAGCACCAGAATCTTATGCTCAACAGCGAAGACTTTCAGCTCAATGTACTTGACATTATCTCGCAGGACAAGACGCTCGTTAATGAATACAACGAGACCTACGACAAATACCTCCAGGCAAAGAACGATGTAAAGAAGATGAAGGAGGAAATTGAACGTGGAATCGAGAATGAGGAATTCCTGAGATTTCAACTTCGCGAGCTCGAAGATGCAAATCTGACACATGGCATGCAAGAGGAACTCGAAGCTGAAGAAGAAAAGCTTAACCATATAGAGGACATTAAGAGCGCATTATATCAAGCAGACGGCATCCTTAACGGCGACGGGGACGGTTTGGTAGAGAACTTGAAAGATGCGGCAAAGGCTTTAGAAAACATTAAGGACATATATCCGAATGTAAATGATTTGTCAAACAGAATAAACGACAGTCTCATTGAAATCAAAGACATTGCTCAGGAAATAAGTTCACAAGCCGCAGACATCGACTTTGAACCGGGGAGGCTACAACAAGTTACAGAGACTCTCGACACAATATATACCCTTGAGCATAAGCATCATACCGACTCTGTTGAAGACTTGATAAACATTAAAGAACGCTTGCAAAACCAGATTGCAAACATTGACAACAGCGACATAAAGCTAAAAGAGCTTCAGACTGTTGAAACAGAAGCACTAAACGCTTGTTCGAAGAAAGCAGCCGCCCTTTCTTCCATCCGTCGGAAAGCAGCAAAGATTGTAGAAGACGGAATGAAGAAAAGACTCGTTATGTTAGGCATTCCGAACGTAAAATTTGCAATTGAAATAGAGCAGAAAGAAATGACGCGAAATGGAAATGACAGAGTTTCATTCATGTTCAGTGCAAACACAAACAGTCCGATGCAACCCATAGCCAATGTTGCATCAGGAGGAGAAATTGCACGCGTCATGCTCTCCTTAAAAGCAATGATCAGTAGTGCCGTGAAGCTCCCTACCATTATCTTCGACGAAATAGACACTGGAGTAAGTGGAAAAATTGCCGAGCGTATGGCTGTCATAATGCAAGAAATGGCACAAAGCGAAAGACAGGTAATAAGCATTACCCATCTTCCGCAAATAGCCGCACGAGGCACGACCCACTATAAGGTTTACAAAGAGGAAACGGATAACGGAACGACCAGCAGAATGAAAATGTTGGAGAAAGATGAACGCATACAAGAAATTGCACAGATGCTCAGCGGTGCGGACATCACTGAGGCAGCAATCAAGAATGCTGACGAATTACTGAGAACTTGCGGAAACTGATTCTAAGATTAGATCTTCAAGAACAGTAAGCTCTAAGATTATATCTTCAAGAGAACAGATTTCAAGAATACCTCTTTACAAGAGAAAACAGATTTCAAAACATACATTTATGAAATATTTAAAATCCATTATAATAACAGCCATTGCTGCCATTGCAGCAACAAACAACATTGTAGCACAACCTTCTGCAGTAAAAAAAGCAGAAGAGAGCGTATTTACCTTGACGACCTTCAACAAAGACGGTGGAATTATAGCTTCAAGCCATGGCGTTTTCACAGGAAACAACGGAGAAGCGATAAGCAATCTAAAACCATTTATTGGAGCCAAGAAAGCTATCGTCGTAGACAAGAAAGGACACAAATATGACGTTACGAGGATTATCGGCGTAAACGAAATATACGATGTGGCAAAATTCAGAATCAACGCTACAACAAAATCCGCATCAACAGCTACCGCAAATGAGGGCTCTACCCTATGGCTGCTGCCATACTCTATAAAGGGAGGAAAACCAATAGAAGCAAAGGTTAAAAGTGTAGAGAAATTCATGAATACTTATTCTTACTACATCTTCGACCTTGTCGCCCCGGCAAATACAGAGGCGTGCCCGTTTGTAAACGATGCCGGACAGATTATCGGACTTCTACAGACTTCTGCCACAAGCAACATAGCACATGCTACAGATGCTGCATTCATCAACGGACTCTCAACAAACGGCCTCACCATTAATGACGCCACGATGAAAAGTATCGGTATTCCGGCAGCTCTCCCGGAAGACAAGGAGCAAGCCGTACTTGCACTCATGATAATGGGACAAGACACGGATTCTCTGAAATACGCTACACTCGCAGATGACTTTATCTCGAAATACCCCAAGATGATAGACGGATATGTGGCTAAAGCCCAAATAGAAACCGACGGCGGTAATTTTGCCGTGGCAGACAAATACATGCAAGAAGCAATAAAGAATGTAGACGAAAAGGACGATGCACATTATAACTTTGCTAAACTCATATACGCAAAAGAACTATACAAGAAGGACTCGCCTTATCCTGCATGGAACTTAGACAAAGCTCTTCAGGAGATTAATACAGCCTACGGCATAAGGCCTCTGCCTCTATATAAAAGTACAGAAGGGGACATACTATACGCAAAAGGAAATTATAACGACGCCTATAATATCTACATCCAACTGGCAAACGGCAAAATGAGAAGTGGCGACATCTTCTATAATGCAGCCATGTGCAAGGAGAAGATGAGTGCCCCGGATTCTGAGATAATAAATCTTCTTGACAGTGCGGTAAACAACGCCGACACCTTAAACATCCGATCGGCTTCAAAATATTTTCTTATGCGCGGCGACGTGTACAACAGGATGAAAAACTACAGACAGGCGGTCTTCGACTACACAAGATACGAAGTTCTCAATAGAGGAACGCTAAACGCCAACTTCTATTACATACGCGAACAAGCCGAAGTAAACGCCAAGCTCTTTAAACAAGCCCTTGCCGACATAGATGCAGCCATTTACCTTGCCCCGAAAGAGCCAACATTCATTGCTGAAAAGGCTTCACTGTTGCTAAGACTGAACATGCTGAAAGAAGCTGAAGAAGCTGCAAGAAAATGTGTGGAAATGTCGCCTGAATTCTCTGACGCCTACCTCATACTTGGACTTTCTCAGATTAAAACGGGAAGGAAACAGGAAGGAAAGGCTAATTTGAACAAAGCCAAGGACTTGGGAAACCCACAGGCTCAAGGACTGATAGACAAATACGGGAAATAAGCTAAAGTTGCAGTAAAAATGGCTAAAGCAAAGGAAATAATAATAGCTATCGGAAGTAACTATACCCAAAGAAAGAATATAGAATACGCAAAAGCACAACTATGCGGAATACTTTGCGCCGACATTGTATTCTCAAAAGAGATGTGGACACAACCGATAGGCATAAAATCCGACCTCTTTCTGAACTGCCTCTGCATCGCAACCACCAAGCACAACTACAAGCAAATAAAGGTTGCACTAAAACGTGCTGAGAAAAAATGCGGCAGGAGTCTGAAAAATGACAGACAGGGACACATAATGCTCGACCTCGACATCCTGAAATTCGACGGGGAGCTCTTCCACGAAGAAGACTGGAAAAGAGGCTACATCTCTGAACTCATTGAAGATGTAAACATGAGGGTAAAAGACAAGGAAATGGAACAATAATTTCCTTGTCAAAACAATAATTCTATAATAAAGAAAACAAAATGAGAAAGATGATTAATCTAAGAAGACATATAGGCAAAACGCTCTATGCCCTATTCGCCATAATGGCAATATTTCCACAATCAAGTGCCCTGGCACAAGACTTCAGCCATTATTTCTCCGACAACACCCTGCGCATCAATCTGATACTCGGCGGAAATGCCGAAAATCAAAGTATCATGATAAAAGACATGGTGTCCGTTCCCAATTGGTATGGACGGAAAAACCACCTCAACGAACTGCCAATAGAAGGAAATGCGCAATTCGAACTAAAAGACAAGAAAACGGGACTTACAATTTACCGCAACTCCCTGTCGACACTTTTCCAGGAATGGCTCACCTATCCTGAAGCCAAGACAACAACGCGGGCATTCGAAAATGTCATTCTCACCCCAATGCCGAAAGACACGGCAATATTGAGAATAGACCTCAGAAACAACAGAAGGGAAATCGTAAAAACGCTCACGGAAACAATAATCCCTTCCGACATTCTAATCCGTCGCGCCAACAACAGACACCAGCCCTACGAAGTATTGCAGAGTGCAGAAGACTCAACCCACTGCATACATATAGCATTCATCGCAGAAGGCTATACAGAGAAAGAAATGGACAAATTCCTTGCCGACGCACGAACAGCGACTGATGCAATCTTCCAACACGAGCCATTTAAAGAATTCAAAGACAGATTCAACATCATAGCCGTAAAAACCGCTTCTGAAGACAGCGGAACGAGTGTTCCCCACGATGGAATATGGAAAAATACAGCATTAGGTTCTAATTTCGACACTTTCTATAGCGAAAGATACCTTACCAACCTCAATTTGTTCAAGACACACGACCTGCTTGAGGGCACTCCATACGAGCACATAATAATATTGGTAAATACTGACGTATACGGCGGAGGCGGAATCCTCAACTTCTACAACCTCGTCTCTACAGGACACAAATACTTCAAGCCCGTGATAGTACACGAATTCGGACACAGCTTTGCCGGTCTTGCCGACGAGTATGCCTACGAACAAGAACAACTCAACATGTACCCCAAAGACGTGGAACCATGGGAACCGAACATCACGACACTAAAGGACTTCCATGGCAAATGGGAGAATCTAATAAAAAAAGGTACGAAAATCCCAACGCCCACAAGCAAGAACCCTAAGGAAATAAAACAGAAAGTTGGATTGTTCCAGGGCGCAGGCTACGATTTGAAGAATGTTTACCGCGGAGTGCAAGACTGCCGAATGAGAACTAACAGCAATCCGGAGTTCTGCATAGTCTGCCAAGACGCCCTTACTAAGCTCATCAAATTCTATACAGAATAAATGATTCAGAAAAAAATCATCATTTGCATCTTTGTCTCCCAGCTTGCTCTTGCCGCCATAGGACAGACGGCAAGAACAATGCCGGACAAAGAGCAACTTGAAATTGCCCTCGACTACTTTAGCAGTTCTAAATACAGGGAGGCTCTCACCCTATTGACGAAACTCGACAAGAAATACAAGCTGAACCCAAGATTCAAAGCCTATATAGGAGTCTGCCATTACTACGAATGGAACTATAAGGAAGCCTGCAAATACCTGGATGCTACAATAAAAGACATAGAAGTCTATGCCCCGCACGAAAGAAGCATCTATTACTTCACCGATGCCGAAAGCCATTTCTTCTTAGAAGAATACGAAAAGGCTATCCCACTCTACGAAAAAATGCTCAACGTATGCTTCAACAACGAGAAAGGCGACGCTTTCTTCCGTCTCGGATTCTGCTACATACATATTAATGAAAATAAAGTGGCTCTCGACAATCTCAACTCCGCCCTACTCTACTACGAGAAATTCGGCTACAGCGACGACAAAAAAGCAAGAATCGTTCAGATAAAAAAGATGATCGAAGGACTGAAAAAGTAAACTCTTTCGCAAAACAACATCCAAACACAAAAGAAACTGAATATTTTCATTAAATTTATTTGCAGAAAAAGAAAATAACACTACCTTTGCATAAGAAAAGCTGCATCTCGGGATAAGAAATGAATAAATTCATTTCGTTCTCCTCTCGATTTGCATTTGCTTTGCAAAAGAAAAAGACAAAAGAATAGACCGTATCGGTTAGATCGGGATACTCATCAAATATAAAACGAAAACCGAGATGCACTTCTTTTGCTAATGGCGGGCCACATTTCCCGGCAACGGGGATAGCTGTAAAGCCGGTGGATTACAAAGGCGGAGAACTCTCAAATCTTACTAGCTCGGAGTTTCATCACATCACGATGCGGTCTTTTTTAAATATAAACGGTGAATCCTTGTACTATGAATACAGGAGACACCGTTTTTTGCTATAAATTGTTCAATTATAAAAAATACATTTCAATTATGTTCTCAGGAATAGTAGAAGAATTTGCTACCGTAACCAATATCAGGAAGTATGGAGAAAACATCGACTTCACACTGAAGTGCTCCTTTGCCAATGAGCTTAAAATAGACCAAAGCGTAGCCCACAACGGAGTCTGCCTTACAGTAGTAAAGCTCAATACCGACGGGACTTATGTAGTAACGGCAATGAAGGAAACCCTCGACCGCTCTAATCTGTCGGAACTCTGCGTCGGCGACAAGGTCAACGTGGAACGCTCCATGATAATGAACGGGCGCCTCGACGGCCACATCGTGCAGGGACATGTTGACGAGACCGCAGTATGCACGGAAATGAAAGATGCTGACGGAAGCACCTACTTCACTTTCGAATACAAGGCTGACAAGGAAATGGCAAGACGAGGATACTTCACTGTCGACAAAGGCAGCGTAACCGTAAACGGAGTCTCCCTTACCGTCTGCCAGCCTACCGACAACACCTTTACCGTCGCCATCATCCCCTACACAAGAGAGAACACCAATTTCTGCGACATAAAATTAGGTTCCGTCGTAAACATCGAGTTTGACATTCTCGGGAAATACATCGCAAGACTTAAACATTTCGAGGGATAAGCCCCGGCATCATTCCCGGCAAACTCCGTTTGATAATTTAAGAAAGTATTGTTAAGGACAACATAGACTTTATAGTTCAACAAGAAGGAAAATGGAAACTAACCACAAAATCAACAAGGTAGGTCTGCGCAATCTGCGCATGGAAGACTACGACCAGCTTGCACGCTCATTCAAGCGCATATACGCTGACCACGATGTCTTCTGGACAAGGGAGCAGATCAAGAAACTCATTACAATCTTCCCTGAAGGACAAGTCGTCATCATTGTCGACGACAAAATCGTAGGATGTGCACTGTCGATAATCGTCGACTACAATATGGTAAAGGGAGACCATACTTATGCACAAGTTACGGGCAACGAAACCTTCAACACCCATAACCCTAACGGCAATATCCTCTATGGCATCGAGGTGTTCATACATCCCGACTACCGCGGTCTGCGACTTGCCCGACGCATGTACGAATACCGCAAGGAACTCTGCGAGAAGCTGAACCTCAAGGCAATAATGTTTGGCGGCAGAATCCCCAACTATCATAAATATGCCGAGACGATGCGCCCTAAAGAGTATATAGAAAAGGTACGCTCCAGGGAAATATACGACCCCGTCCTCACCTTCCAGCTCAGCAACGACTTCCACGTAAGACGCGTCATCCGCAACTATCTGCCTAACGACGAGGAGTCAAAACACTGCGCCACTCTGCTGCAATGGGACAACATTTATTACCAGCCGCCAACCGACTCTTATGTAGAGCGCAAGCCTACCGTAAGAATTGGCTGCGTTCAGTGGCAGATGCGCTCTTACCATACGATAGATGATGTTTTCGAGCAAGTGGAATTCTTCGTAGATGCGGTTTCCGACTACAAGAGCGACTTTATCCTCTTCCCCGAATATTTCAATGCTCCGCTCATGGCAAAATTCAACGACATGGGAGAGGCGCAGTCTATACGAGCCCTTGCCGAATACACCGACAAGATGCGCGAGAGGTTTATCGAACTTGCCATTAGCTACAACATCAACATCATAACGGGCAGCATGCCTTACGTAAAAGACGAGGCCCTGTATAATGTCGGCTTCCTCTGTCGGCGCGACGGCTCCTACGACATGTACGAGAAGATACACGTAACGCCCGACGAGCAGAAGAGCTGGGGACTTAGCGGCGGAAACACCATTCAGACCTTCGACACCGACTGTGGAAAAATCGGAATCCTCATCTGCTATGATGTGGAGTTCCCCGAGCTGTCGCGCATCATGGCGGCAGACGGCATGCAGATTCTCTTTGTGCCGTTCATGACCGACACCCAGAACGCATATTCGCGAGTTCGCATCTGTGCCCAGGCAAGGGCTATAGAAAACGAATGCTACGTAGCCATTGCCGGTAGCGTGGGCAACCTGCCGAGGGTGCACAACATGGACATACAGTACGCCCAGTCGGCAGTATTTACCCCTTGCGACTTTGCTTTCCCTAACAACGGAATGCGTGCCGAAGCCACTGCCAACACCGAGATGATTCTCGTTTCTGATGTAGACCTTAGTCTGCTGAACGAGCTGCACACGTACGGAAGTGTTCACAACCTGCGCGACAGGCGCAATGACTTGTATGAGCTAAAAACGAAAAAAAATCAGGGTTAGAGTTTTTCTCTGATTTATAATCTTCCCCTCCCCCGCCTCCCCCTCCGGGGGCGGAGCAGTTTCCTTATAATCCACATGTAGCTGCTAATATGTTTGTTAACTAACATATAATTTGTTACTAACATATAGCTTGTTCTACATTTGTTACTAACATATAATTTGTTCTACATTTGTTACTAACATATAATTTGTTCTACATTTGTTACAAACAAAATCTAACTACATACGTTATTTGGTAACTGCTCCGCCCCTGAAAGGGGAGGCGGGGGAGGGGAAGAAATAATCGTGAGGATTTATCTAATGGTGAGGCGGGGTGGTGAAGAAATAAATCCGAACTTTAGTAATATAAATTCACTCATATAACAATGCGGGTTACCTTGTCAGTATAAGACAAACAGCAGCCCGCATTCTTCATTCTTCATTCGCTTACTGGTGTTGCTCTCTGAGCAAGTCATTAACCGTCTTTACAGGATTGAAGGTAGACAGCGGCACCTCAACAAACACCGTATTCCAGTCGCTCATCGCTCCATTCCACAGTCCCGGCAACTCAAGAGCCTTCAGGTCCTTTCCGTTCTTGCTCTTGCTGCTGATAAAGCCCGTAGAATGGTCAACGAAATCAGGCAGATTAAACTTGTTCCCCTTATAGTCTCTTACGGCGCAAACCAAATCTACAGGATTAAAATGCGTACCGTTGGTAAACATCTTCATATATTCAGCATTGTTCTTGTCGATCTGACTGCTCTCGAGAATCTGCAGACTAACCGTTCCGTCCTGATTATAAGTAAGGAACGGACCGCCTCCAGGCTCTCCCACATTCTTCACCACTCCACAGACACGCATCGGACGGTTGAATTTCTTTCTGAGATAATCGGCAAGCTCCTCGTCGGCAAGGCTCTCAGCCCCCTCACGCCGGCAGCACAAATCCTTCTGCAGGAAAGCAAGCATCTCGTCAAGATCCTCGCGCTTGCATCCGCCATCATTCAGCTTGGCAAGATAAGCAAACGCCTTCTGCTGCAATGAAACCAGCACTCCGGCAATAACCTGCTTATAAACAATCGTGTCCTTCTTCAGCCTGTCGGGCACCACATTATCTATATTCTTAATAAAGATAACGTCAGACGGAATCTCGTTCAGATTCTCTATCAGCGCCCCGTGGCCACCCGGTCTGAAGAGCAGCGAGCCGTCGCTGTTGCGGAAAGGAGTATCGTCAGGATTAACGGCAATAGTATCCGTACTTGCCTTCTGCTCGGAGAACGAGATGTCATATCTTACGCCATACATCTTCTCATACTTCGCCTTCGTCTCCTCAACCTTCTGCTCAAAGAGCGCCCTGTGCTCCGGACTGACAGTATAATGAATATGCACCGTTCCGTCGCAGTCTGCATACAGCGCCCCCTCTACGAGATGCTCCTCCAGCGGAGTGCGCGAGCCATCCTCGTATCTGTGGAAGAGCAGCAGTCCCTTCGGCAGCTGACCATAGTTCAGTCCCTCCTTCTTCAGCAGGTTGCCAACCACTGCCTTATAATCCCCGGCAGCCGTCAGCTCCTTCACGCCCTTGCCGCAGTTCTTCCTGCAAGCATCGTCGAGAGCATCATAGAACGCAAACTTCTCTATATTTGAAAAGAATGATTTCTCAAAATCTGTTGTCGGAACATCATATTCTGCATCAAGAAAGGCAAACATATTCTTGAACATTCTGCTTGCCGCCCCACTTGCCGGAACGAATTTCACTACAGTATGCCCCGCATCCTTGTATTTCTTCCAGATATCAGTGTAACGCCTTACCTCCTCTTCTGACGTTGCGATAATACCGTTACCTACACTTGCAGCCGCCTCAAGTTTAAGAAACGGGAAACCTGTCTTAAACTCATTGAGCTGCTTTTCAATCTTCGCCTCAGAAATTCCCTTTCCGGCGATTTGCTCTAAATCTTTCTGTGAAAACATAAGTATTGTGTTTTTAAAGTTCTCTTTTTGCTAAAAGCAATGCAAATATAAATACTTTTTGCCAATAAAATACAACTTTCTTAAAAAAAAACACCTCTCTCGCAAATTAATAATTACCTTTGCATAAAGTAACACTTTATCTCGGCAGAAACCGAAGGAAAAATAGTAACGATTATGGACAACAAACTTGTTTTTACCGAAAAAGAGAAAGAAGAATTCAGATCACTTGCACACACGCTGCGCAACACGCCAAACTATGCTCTTACAAAGGACGACGAGATTTGCGTGTTCCGACACCTGCGCTATGCTATCGAGAACAACAAGATACAGCGAGACCTCTTCGGGCTCAACCCCATCATACTGAGTCTGCAAACTGCCATCATCGCCATAGAGGAAATAGGACTGAAACGCGACGGCACCATCGCCGTACTGCTCTACCCCTGCGTCTCGCAAAACGAAAGCTCTGAACTCGACAGCTCTATCGACAAATTCGGCGACAACGTCAAGAGAATCCTACGCGGACTCGTGCACATCCAGGAGCTATACAAGAAAAACCCTGTAATCGAAAGCGAAAACTTCCGCAACCTGCTCCTCTCCTTTGCCGAAGACATGCGCGTAATCCTTATTATGATAGCCGACAGGGTTAACCTCATGCGACAAATACGCGACACGCAAAACGTTGAGGCAAAACAGCGCGTCAGCGAGGAGGCAAGCTATCTCTATGCCCCTCTCGCACATAAACTCGGACTCTACAAACTGAAAAGCGAACTGGAAGACCTCAGCCTGAAATATCTTGAGCACGACGCTTATTATATGATAAAAGACAAGCTCAACGAGACTAAGGCGAGCCGCGACAAATACATCGAGAGCTTTATTGCCCCGATAAAGAAGAAACTGGAAGACGACGGACTGAAATTCCACATGAAAGGCCGCACGAAGAGCATCCACAGCATCTGGCAGAAGATGAAAAAGCAAAAATGCGACTTCGAAGGCATCTACGACCTCTTCGCCATAAGAATCATTCTCGACACACCGCCCGAACTCGAAAAAGTACAGTGCTGGCACGTCTTCGCACTCATTACTAATATGTATCAGCCTAACCCTAAACGACTGCGCGACTGGCTCAGCGTACCGAAATCTAACGGATACGAAAGCCTGCACATTACCGTAAAGGGACCGCAAAACAAATGGGTGGAAGTGCAGATAAGAACGGAACGCATGGACGAAATAGCCGAACGCGGACTTGCCGCCCACTGGCGCTACAAAGGCATCAAGGGCGAAAGCGGCATGGACGAATGGCTAACGAGCATACGCCGCGCACTGGAGAACAACGACGACCGGCAGGTCATCGACCAGTTCCGCATGGACCTCTACGAAGACGAAATCTACGTCTTCACTCCTAAGGGCGACCTCATGAAATTCCCAAAGGGAGCCACCGTGCTCGACTTCGCCTACCGCATACACTCTAACGTGGGCAACCACTGCGTGGGAGCTAAGATAAACGGCAAGGTCGTAACCTTCCGCCACGTCTTGCACAGCGGCGACCAGATAGAAGTGCTCACCTCCACCACACAGAAGCCTAAACAAGACTGGCTTAACATCGTGAAGACAAGCCGCGGCAAGGCTAAAATCCGACTGGCTCTAAAGGAAACACAGGTGAAAGACGGACTCTACGCCAAGGAGATGCTTGAACGAAGAATGAAAAACCGCAAGATTGAAATGGACGAAAGTACCATGTCACACCTCATCAAGCGGTTGGGCTTCAAGGAGATGAACGACTTCTACAAGCAGATTGCCGACGGAACGCTCGACATAAACCACGTAATAGAGAAATACCAGGAGGTGCGCGACCACGACAACAACATCCTGCCACAACAGCAGCCTACACGCAGCGCCGACGAATACAACTTCGAGAGCCCCGTAGAGGAAATGACCGCACAGGGGAGCGACGTGCTCGTAATCGACCGCAACCTGAAAGGCATCGACTACCAGCTCGCCAAATGCTGCCACCCTATCTACGGCGACGACGTCTTCGGATTCGTAACCGTAAACGGAGGAATAAAAATCCACCGCTGCGACTGCCCTAACGCCCCCGAACTGCGCAAGCGCTTCGGCTACCGCATTGTAAAGGCAAAATGGAGCGGAAAAGACGGTGCACAATACTCTACTACGCTGAAAATCGTGGGCAACGACGACATCGGAATTGTCAACAACATAACAAGCGTAATTTCCAAAGAAGAAAAAATCATGATGAGGAGCATAAACATCGACAGTCATGACGGACTCTTCAGCGGAAACCTCGAAATTAACGTGGAAGACAACTCTAAGTTGAACCAGCTGATAAAAAAATTACGCACAATAAAGGGCGTAAAACAAATTATCAGACTATAAATAACGCTGTTTCTGCAAAAATTTGTACTTTTGCAAACCAGTTCTCTCAGAACTCCCCAGTTCTCCCAGAACTCCCAGAAAAAAGAATTAACTTAAAAAAAATACAACAATGCTTACACTCAAACTTATAAGTGAAGAAACCGAACGTGTTATAAAAGGTTTGGAGAAAAAACACTTCAGCGGTGCAAAACAGGCAATCTACGACGTTCTCGCCCTCGACAAGATGAGACGCGAAACCCAGCAGAAACTTGACGCCCACCTGCAGGAAGGCAAAAAAAGAGCCGCACAGATCGGCTCCCTGATGAAAGAAGGCAAAAAAGACGAGGCTAACGCCATAAAGGAAAGTGTCGCTGCACTGAAGGAAGAATCGAAACTCCTCGACACCGAACTCAACGATATACAGAAAAAGCTTACAGAACTGCTCTGCTCTATCCCTAACATCCCTAACGACGATGTGCCGGAAGGCAAAGACGCAGCCGACAACGTTGTAGTTAAAGAGGGCGGACCAATGCCTAACCTCCCCGAAGACGCAATGTGCCACTGGGACCTCTGCAAGAAATTCAACCTCATCGACTTCGACCTCGGCGTGAAGGTTACAGGTGCCGGCTTCCCGTTCTATATCGGCAAGATGGCTCGCCTGCAGCGCGCACTCGAAGCTTTCTTCCTTGAAGAGGCACGCAAGAGCGGATACCTCGAAGTACAGCCGCCATACGTAGTAAACGAGGCTTCTGGCTACGGCACAGGACAGCTGCCCGACAAAGAGGGACAGATGTACCACTGCAACATGGACAACCTCTATCTCATCCCTACTGCCGAAGTGCCTGTTACCAACATCTTCCGCGACGTTATCCTCGACGAGAAGGACCTCCCTATCAAGCGCTGCGCCTACTCTGCCTGCTTCCGTCGCGAGGCTGGCTCTTACGGAAAGGACGTGCGCGGACTGAACCGTCTGCACCAGTTCGACAAGGTGGAAATCGTTCGCATCGACAAGCCGGAACACTCTTACGACTCGCTCAAGGAGATGCTCAACCATGTTGAAGGACTGCTCATCAAGCTGGAGCTCCCTTACCATATCCTTCGCCTCTGTGGCGGCGACATGAGCTTCACCTCTTCTATATGCTACGACTTCGAGGTATGGAGCGCAGCCCAGAAGAAATGGCTCGAGGTTTCTTCTGTCAGCAACTTCGAGAGCTATCAGGCTAACCGTCTGAAGTGCCGCTACCGCAACGCAGAAACGAAGAAGACTGAACTCTGTCATACTCTCAACGGTTCGGCTCTTGCTCTGCCGCGCATCGTGGCTGCCCTCATCGAGAACAACCAGACTCCTGAAGGCATCCGCATCCCTAAGGCTCTCGTGCCTTACTGCGGCTTCGAAATGCTCGACGACAAAAACTTTTAATAAGATTGAAAGATTGAAAAACGTTGGAAAATTGAAAGATTGAAAGACGTTGGAAAATTGAAAGATTGAAAAATTGAAAGATTGAAAAACGTTGGAAAATTGAAAGATAAGAAACTGAAGGTTCAAGGTGTATTCTTCCCCTCCCCCGCCTCCCCCTCCGGGGGCGGAGCAGTTTCCCTAATAATCCCCATGTAGATATATGTTTGTTGACAACATATATCTACATTTGTTGCTGACAAATAATGTGTCAACATTTGTTGCTAACAAAATCCAGCTACATACGTTATTTGGAAACTGCTCCGCCCCTGGAAGGGGAGGCAGGGGAGGGGAAGAATTCTTCATTTGTTGCTAACAAAATCCAACCACATACGTTATTTGGAAACTGCTCCGCCCCTGGAAGGGGAGGCGGGGGAGGGGA
>DBKQ01000045.1:0-2257 GCA_002298545.1 Prevotella sp. UBA746 | reverse complement strand
AGGCGGGGGAGGGGAAGAATATTGTAATTATTATATTTGTCAATCATAGTCCTTAAATGTTTTTTATGTTCATCGGGGGTTTTATAGGTTTTCGTCTAAAAAAGAAGAACGGCTTCTGATAATATACATTATCCTATGAATTATACAGGCTAAAAGTTTTTCAATCTTTTCTATCATCTCCACAAATCGGGATCCTTCAGCACAGGCAACGAAATCTTGTATTTTACGGCAAGGATTCTGACAATAACAACCGTCATAAAAGACAGAACCACAGTGAGTTCCACCCCAACCTCTAAACAATCGCACAACTGATAGACAAGTCCGCCGACAATACACGCCACGGCATAAATCTCCTTACGGAAAATCAGCGGAGTCTCATTGACAAACACATCGCGCAACACGCCACCCGCAGCTCCCGTTATGCAACCCATGATAATAGCCACCCAGAAGGGGAAACCCGCAATAAGCGACTTCTGTATGCCGGCAACGGTAAAGAGAGCCAGTCCGAGCGTGTCGAAGAGAAACCACGTCTTGCTGAGCCTCGTAAACAGCTTCTTCAGCAGGACGAAAGTTATCAGCGCAGCCCCCGTACAGACAAGATAAATGGAATTGGTCATCCAGAACGGAACCTGTCCCAGCATAACATCACGTATCGTACCTCCACCTATTGCCGTAGCCAGTCCTACAACATAGCCGCCAAACCAGTCGAAATTCTTCGACGAGGCTGAGCGTATGCCGGAAATGGCAAAGGCGAAGGTGCCTAAGAACTCAATAACAAACTGTACAGAAACCATCAGCCAACGACATTTACAGGTTTTCCTTCAACAAAAGCTTTAATATTATCCACAGCAATCTTCATGAGTCTTCTGCGCGCATCTATCGTAGCCCACGCCACATGCGGAGTAATAAAGGCATTCGGTTCGCCGAACAGCGGATTGTCCTCCCGCGGCGGCTCCTGACACATCACGTCGGCACCATACGCCGCAAGCTGTCCGCTACGCAGCGCCTCCGCCACATCAGCCTCGTTGACAAGCGGTCCGCGCCCCGTATTGATGACCACAGCGCCGCGCTTCATCATCCCGAGCGTCTTGGCGTTCACCAGCTCCCGCGTGTCGGGCGTCAAGGGGCAATGCAGCGTCAGTATGTCGCAAACGCCGAGCAGTCCCTTAAAGGTCGTCTTCTGAATCCCTTCGGGCAGACTCGACGAGCTCTTGCTCGTTGCCGCATACACCTCCATACCGAGCGTCCTTGCCACTCGCGCCACCTTCATACCGATATTTCCCAGTCCCACGACACCCAAGGTCAGTCCAGAGAGTTCGAGCAGCGGCGTGTCCCAATAACAGAAGTCCTTGCTCCTCGCCCACTTCCCCTCGCGGTTCTCCCGGGCATAATGCGCCACGCGGTTCGTGATGTTCAGGATATGTGCGAAGGTCATCTGCACAACGCTGTCCGTACTGTAGGCAGGAATATTCGTAACCACGATGCCCTGCGCCCTGGCAGCCTCCGTGTCAACAACATTATAGCCAGTAGCCAGCACTCCGATATATTTCAGCTTAGGCATTTTTTCGAGTACTTCAGCCGACAATACAACCTTATTAGTCAGTACAATCTCTGCATCTTCCGTTCTCTTCACGACCTCTTCGGGAGCCGTACGTTCATAAACCGTCAGTTCTCCCAGCTCTTCGAGTTTTTCCCACGAGAGATCTCCCGGGTTCACTCCATATCCGTCTAATACTACAATTTTCATTTCTTTTCTTTATATCTTTAAATCCTCAATAATACGGAATATTTCCGATGCAAAATTACTGATAAAATAACAAAGGACAAAACTTTTTGGATAAGGAATGAGGAGTGATAAAATATATTATCGGAAGATAATGTTTTTAGACGAAAACCGATAAAACACCCTCACCAAGTAAAGACCCTCGTACCTCGGGTCTATCGATGTATTATCATATTTCCTTACGAGAACAAGTTCTCTCTCGGAAATCTGCTAATCCATCGCTAATGCCTTCGGCATTTTTACTTGTTAAGGGCGATAAACATAAAAAACAAAGCTAACTATTTTACAACCGGTAAGACAGAATATCAGCAAGATTTGTCTATTTTATAACATACAAAAGAATACAGCATTTTTCACATTTTGTTTTATTTGTTTGTTACAAAGTCTTGGTTTCCTATGTTTTTTATGTTTATCGCCCGATGTCGTTATGCAAGAGGAACGAAGTGACTCTTTGTGTAATGGCTGATGTGGACG
>DBKQ01000118.1:54200-63383 GCA_002298545.1 Prevotella sp. UBA746 | reverse complement strand
GTTCTGCCGGTAAGCATAAGGTCTGGGCGGGCACTGTAGAGGTCGGCATCAACAAGGAAGTACTCCTGTTCCCAACCGAGGTTGGATGTAACCTTAGAAACCTTAGGGTCGAAATAATGGCAAACTTTGGTTGCAGCCACGTTCACGGCATGAAGAGCGCGAAGCAACGGAGCTTTGTAGTCGAGCGCCTCACCGGTGTAAGAGATGAAGACAGTAGGAATACAAAGAGTGTCGTCGATGATAAATACAGGAGAAGTAGGATCCCATGCAGAATATCCGCGCGCCTCGAAAGTGTTACGGATACCGCCATTAGGGAACGAACTTGCGTCAGGCTCCTGCTGAACAAGCAGCTTGCCAGAGAATTCCTCAATCATTCCGCCCTTTCCGTCGTGCTCGATGAAGGCATNNNCATCGTGCTTCTCGGCAGTACCGCCGGTAAGTGGCTGGAACCAGTGAGTATAGTGAGTAACGCCGTTCTCCTCAGCCCACTGCTTCATGCCGTTAGCCACGGCGTTGGCGATAGAGCGGTCGAGCGTAGCGCCATTGTCGATAACATCGATAAGCTTGTCATAGACATCGGCAGGCAGATACTTGTACATCTTAGCACGGTTGAACACGTATTTTCCGAAATATTCGGAAGGGCGCTCAACAGGTGCAATCACTTCCACGGGGCGTTTCTTGAACGCCTCTTCAACAACCTGAAATCTTAAATTTGCCATTGTTTAAAGTTTTATTTATATGGTTCTTGTTTTTTTTACTGTGCAAAGGTAATGCTTTTTTCTATTGCAGCATACCTTTTGTCATTTTATTCACGGCTTTGTGTGTCTTTTTGTTGTAAGACAAACTTCTTCACCGTGATAATGTACTATATTCCTATACTTTTAAGGTCTGAGAGTGAAGCCAAAAACGAAATACGCTTTCTGTGTGCTCGGGTTTGCCGATATACTTGCAAAGAGCGGCAACGTGAAGGATTTTGTTACCGTAATTTCCTTTTCCGCCTTCAGTGAAACGTTTGTTACCGCAAATCCGTTGGCATTGGCATAGAAGTCAGTGGCATACGGCACGGCACCCACGGCAGCCGTCCAGTCGCAGCCGGCAAGTTTAAACGGTGCGCTTGCCTCTACATACGAAGAGTAAGCGCGGTCGCCACTCTTGTTCAGACCGTCGGCTCCGGCAAAGTTAGTGTACCATTGCAGAGCGACAGGACCGAAGTCGTAGCCAATGTTAGCTTCGAACACATGAAGAGTCTTGTGGCTTGCATAAGAGAAGTACTTTCCTTCCTTAGCACTCCAGTAGTCGGTAATCCCCACATTGAAACCGCCCGTGGTATAACCTAACGTTAGGTCAATCTCCTTGTTGTCGTCAGAGTTGGAGAGTCCGTAGTTGCCCCAAGCCGAAAGCGACAATCCTTTGTATGCCACACCCAAAGTAGGCTGCACGCTGATATCGCCCAGATGCTGTCCACGCCATACATAATCACTGACAAAGTCTGCAGAAACCGTAGCTTCAACCTTGTCCTGTGCAGTCATCGTCGTAGCAAGCGCTGCCATTCCGGCAACCATCAAGCCAAATCTCTTCAAATTGTTCATAAGCTTTACGTTTTTAGTTAATATTGTGTTTGTGTAAAAAGCTCACTTTTATCCCTTTATCCATTTCTCTATGCGCTGCATAGCTTCCTGACAGTCCTCTCTGTTGCCGAACGAGGTGAAGCGTACGTATCCCTCGCCGCTCGGTCCGAAACCTACACCCGGAGTACATACCACCTGTGCTCCATAAAGCAGTTGCTCGAAGAATTTCCAACTGTCAACTCCATTCGGTGTCTTCACCCAAAGATACGGGGCGTTCACTCCGCCATACACCTTGAATCCCATTTTGGTCATAGCCTCACACATCAGTTTGGCATTACCCATATAATAATCGATGGTCTCCCTGATTTGAACCTTTCCCTCTGGAGTATAAATAGCTTCGGCAGCACGCTGACTGATGTAGCTCGTGCCATTGAATTTAGTACACTGGCGACGGTCCCAAAGTGGATTAAGGGCAATACGCTCCTTGCCGTCGAGAGTTACAGCCGTAAGTTCCTTCGGGATTACGGTATATCCGCAGCGCACTCCGGTAAAACCAGCCGTCTTAGAATAGCTGTGGAACTCTATAGCCACCTTCTTGGCTCCTTTGATTTCATATATAGAATGAGGAATCTCAGGATCTGTGATATATGCTTCGTAGGCAGCATCATAGAAAATTACGGTGTCGTTTTTCAGTGCATAGTTAACCCACTTCTTCAGTTCATCCTTAGAGATAACCGTTCCTGTAGGGTTGTTAGGATAGCACAGGTATATCATGTCGACACGGTGGTCTGGAATCTGCGGTACGAAATCGTTTGTCTCCGTACATGGCATATATGTTACATTGCTCCATTTGCCGTTTTCGAGCACTCCAGCCCTGCCGCACATCACATTAGAATCAATATATACGGGATATATAGGGTCGGTAACTCCGATGCTGTTGTCCCACCTTACGAGTTCGCCGATGTTTCCGGTATCACTCTTTGCACCGTCGTTCACAAAGACTTCGCTCGGGTCGAGACGGATGCCGCGAGAGAGGAAATCGTTTTTCACGATAGCTTCGCGCAGCCACAGGTAACCCTGTTCCGGACCATATCCGTGGAAAGTCTCCTTTTTCGACATATCGTCTACCGCCTTGTGCATGGCTTCGATTACAGCCGGTGCGAGCGGACGCGTTACGTCGCCGATACCGAGACTGATGACTTTCGCTTTTGGGTGAGAAACTTTATAAGCATTTACCTTCTTTGCGATGTCGGCAAAAAGGTAGTTCTTCTGAAGTTTCAAGTAATGTTCATTAACTAATGCCATATTCTTATTTCTTTATTGTTGTTATTCTTTTTAAAAGGGTCTGAATTCTTTTCTAACTAACGGTTTGAAATAGTAGTAGGTGCGGTGTCTCACCGCACAATGGGTGAAGGGAGTATAAAGAGAGATATTGTCTACGCCTCAATTTCCCCGTCGAATACAATCTCTGCAGGTCCTGTCATATATACGTGATTGTCGCTTTCGCGCCATTCGATATGTAGGTCGCCTCCGTCCATCTTTATCACACTCTCCCTTCCGGCTCGCCTTGTATGGGCGGCAGCTACTGCCGTAGCACAGGCTCCAGTACCGCATGCCATCGTTATTCCGCTGCCCCTTTCCCATACTCTCGTTCGGATACTGCCGTCGGGCAGCATTTGGGCAAACTCTATATTGCACCGTTCAGGGAAGTTCTCGTCCCGTTCGAGCACCCTTCCGTAGTGGGCTATATCGATTGTGTCAATATCATCCACGAAGGTAACGAAATGCGGATTTCCCATACATACAAACGTACCGGAGAATTCTCGTCCGCAGGCAAACAGTTTTCCGCCGCAACTCTCGACATACTGCTTTTCGTTTTTCAGTCCCGGCTCGAGCATATCAACAGTAACGCTGCTAACAGTCTTGCCGTCGTCGTCGAGATGCAAATTGAGAATTTTTATTCCAGACAAGGTTTCAAGTCTGATGGAAGTCTTGTCGGTCAGTCCTCTCTCAAACAGATATTTCCCGATACACCTTGATGCGTTTCCGCACATCATGGCTTCCGACCCGTCGGCATTGAAAATCCTCATTCTATAGTCTGCATCATCAGTTGTGGGCTTGCAGATAAGAACCAGTCCGTCGCCGCCAATACCTTTATGGCGATCGCTCCATTCAATCGACTTCTCCTCTGGATTTTCTATATTATATAATAATGTATTAACATATATATAATCGTTGCCGGCACCATGCATCTTGGTAAACCTTATCCTATTATCTTGCATCTTTCTACCTTCTTTATTGTTGTAAGTTTCTATTTGTCTGATTACGGGTGCAAAAATACAACAAATTGTCTAAACCCGTTACAGAGAAAGAACGTTTTTATAGTAAAAATTAATAAAAATATCAAATTGAAACTATTCTTCACTTTATAGCTTTCAATATGAAACTATAAACGTTTTATAGAAAAATAATTGTAAGGAAGAATAAATTTAACAAACCAAAATGTAAAATGTTTGTTTGTTTATTTGTCATTTTGTAATACCTTTGCAGCAGAAAGCAAACAAAAAGAAAGTATAGAAGTATAAACCAATAAAATAGGTAAGTATGAAAAAGATTGAAGCAATCATCCGTAAAACTAAATTCGAGGATGTTAAGGAGGCACTGCTTGCTGCCGACATCGAGTGGTTCTCTTACTACGACGTCAGAGGTGAGGGAAAGATGCGCCAGGCAAGGATTTACCGTGGCGTGATGTACGACACGAGCAGCATTGAACGAGTGCTGGTGAGCATCGTGGTGCGCGACAAGAATGTAGAGAAAACCGTTAATGCCATTCAGGGGGCAGCACGTACCGGGGAAATCGGCGACGGCAGAATTTTTATCATTCCGATAGAGGACTCTATCAGAATCCGCACAGGAGAGCGCGGAGACATTGCCCTTTATAACGCTGAGCAGGAAAAGTAAGATATAACGATATATTATATAAGGTATAGGGATTTGTTTAGGGTAACTTTTAATGTAAAAAGACCCTGTTTTCATTGGATAATAACAACACGCACAACGTAATTTAAATTTTTCAAGATTATGACTACATTATTTTTAGCCGCCGAATCGGTAGCGGATATTTCAAAAAGTGTTACCGACCTTAGCATTTCTGTAGACACGGTATGGATGCTGCTTGCAGCAATGCTTGTGTTCTTTATGCAGCCGGGATTTGCCCTTTGTGAGGCTGGTTTTACGAGAAGCAAGAATACTGCTAATATCTTGTTCAAGAATTTTGTCGACTTCATGGTCGGTTCTGTCCTTTTCTGGTTTGTCGGATTCGGATTCATGTTTGGAAGCGACGGAGCTGGATTTGTCGGTATGCCTAACTTCGGCGACCTTTCGTTTTATACCAATGCCGGAGGTCTGCCTACTGAGGGCTTCCTGATTTTCGAAACCGTATTCTGCGCTACATCTGCTACGATAGTTTCCGGTGCTATGGCTGAGCGCACGAAATTCTCGATGTATTGCGTATATTCATTCTTCATCTCACTGATTATCTATCCTGTTGAAGGTCACTGGACATGGGGTGGGGGATGGCTATGCAATGCAGAAGATGGTTCGTTCATGATGAACACCTTCGGTGCTGCGTTCCACGACTTCGCCGGTTCGGCAATCGTTCACTCTGTCGGTGGCGTCCTTGCCCTGATCGGTGCTATTGTCCTTGGTCCGCGCCACGGCAAATACGACAAGAAAGGCAAGAGCCGTGCTATTCCTGGTCATAACCTGATGGCTGCCGCTCTCGGTGTGTTCATCCTCTGGTTCGGATGGTTCGGATTCAACCCTGGCTCACAGTTGGCTGCATCTGGCGAGGTTAACCGCGTGGCTATCTCACACGTATTCCTTACTACCAACCTTGCTGCCGTTGCCGGTGGACTTGCTACCATGTTTACTACATGGATAAAATACGGAAAACCATCGTTCTCGCTGACTCTAAACGGTGTGCTCGCCGGACTTGTAGGCATTACTGCCGGATGCGACCTTGTATCGCCTGTCGGCTCACTGATTATCGGTTTTATCTGCGGTATAGTATTGGTATTTGCAATAGAATTTATCGACACAAAACTCCATATAGACGACCCTGTCGGTGCAAGTAGCGTGCATGGTGTCTGCGGTATTCTCGGAACATTGCTCACCGGTCTGCTCGCTGTTGACTCGGGTGCTTTCTACGGACATGGCTTCGGTTTCTTCGGTGCTCAGGTTCTCGGTATTCTCTGTATCGACCTTTGGGCTGCTGCCACTGGTTTCCTTCTCTTCTGGGGAATCAACAAACTTGCCGGTCTGCGGGTTGACAAGCGTATCGAGGAAGAGGGTCTCGACATCTACGAACACGGTGAAAGCTGTTACAACTGATAACCTCTGAATAATCTAATATGACAGCTATGTAGATAACGCTGATTGTTTTAGTTTGTTATGAGTTCTTGGGGCTTTTTGCCTCAAGAACTTTTTAGATAAAAAACTCACGTTCGGCAATTTGAAAACAAGTTTTCATTGCTCTCGCTTAATCGTTTTTTTGAATATATCAATAAAAGAATAAAGTATGTGTGGAATAGTTTGTATCTTCAATATCAAGGAACAGTCTCCTGAGTTGCGCCAGAAGGCGCTTAGAATGAGTGCTAAAATCCGTCATCGCGGTCCTGACTGGAGCGGTATCTACTGTGGCGGCTCGGCAATCCTCGCCCACGAACGACTGTCTATCGTCGACCCAGAATCGGGACGACAGCCACTGTTCTCGCCAGACAACAGACAGGTGCTTGCCGTTAATGGTGAGATTTACAACCACCAGAGTATAAGGAAACGTTTTGCCGACGGTTACCAATTCCAGACCGGCAGCGACTGCGAGGTGATCCTTGCCCTTTACCGGGAATGGATCGCAAAAGTTGAAAAGACAGGAAATGCCGGGACACCGGACTTTCTTGAGGAACTGAGCGGAATATTTGCTTTTGCACTCTACGACGAGGAGCGCGATGAATATATTATTGCCCGCGACCCTATAGGTGTTATTCCTCTTTATATAGGATATGACGGCGACGGCAAGGTGTATGTGGCAAGCGAACTGAAAGCTCTCGAGGGACAATGCGAGCGCTACGAACCTTTCCTGCCGGGGCATTATCTGTGGAGCCGCGAGGGGAAAATGAAGAGATACTATACACGCGACTGGTTTTCATACGACAATGTGAAGGATAACGGGGCAAGCGTGAAAGATATCCACGATTCGCTGGAGAATGCCGTGCAGCGGCAGTTGATGAGCGACGTTCCTTATGGTGTGTTGCTCAGCGGCGGTCTCGACTCGTCGGTTATAAGTGCTATTGCCCAGAAGTATTCTGCACGACGCATCGAGGAGAACGGCAGAACACAGGCGTGGTGGCCGCGACTACATTCATTTGCTGTAGGACTGAAAGGTGCTCCTGATTTGGCAAAGGCAAGGATGGTTGCCGACTATATTGGTACTGTTCATCACGAGATAAACTATACCATACAGGAAGGACTCGACGCCATACGCGATGTTATCTATTTTATCGAGACATACGATGTAACTACAGTCAGGGCTTCCACTCCGATGTATCTGCTCGCACGAGTGATAAAGAGTATGGGGATTAAGATGGTTCTCTCTGGCGAGGGTGCCGACGAGATTTTCGGCGGCTACCTGTATTTCCACAAGGCTCCGGATGCGAGGGCTTTCCATGAGGAGACGGTAAGGAAACTCTCGAAGTTGCATCTATACGACTGTCTGCGCGCCAACAAAAGTCTTTCGGCATGGGGCGTGGAGGGACGTGTGCCGTTTCTCGACAAGGAATTCCTCGATGTTGCCATGCGCACCAATCCCGAGGCTAAGATGTGTCCGGGCAATACGATAGAGAAGAAGATTGTGCGCGAGGCATTTGCCGATATGTTGCCCGATGCCGTGGCTTGGCGCCAGAAGGAGCAGTTCTCCGATGGGGTGGGCTATAGTTGGATTGATACATTGAAGAAAATTACTTCTGATGCTGTAAGCGACGAGCAGATGGCTCATGCTGCTGAGCGCTTCCCTATTAACCCGCCACGCAACAAGGAGGAGTATTACTACCGTTCCATCTTTAGCGAACATTTTCCGAGCGACTCTGCCGCCCGTAGTGTGCCGAGCGTACCGAGCGTGGCTTGCAGCACTGCTGAGGCTCTTGCCTGGGACGAGAAGTTTCGGAATATGAACGACCCGAGCGGTAGGGCTGTGGCTGGAGTACACGAAAAGGCATATTAGCCAACTGTATTTTTTTACGATAAAAAGCGCCTATATAGACAATCATTTATATATATAATTCATTATCTATAATTGTTTAAAAACAAAACTGGAAAAAGAGCTTTCTATAATATATATTGGAAGTGAAACAAAAAAGGTGTATGGTAAACGTTGCCATACACCTTTTTCAATATGTAATAAATAGTAATGAATTATTTGTTTCTGTACATTTCTGCCTGCTGTTGGATAAGGGCAGTATCGTTGAAATAGTCAATACGCATAGCCTTGCGCACTTCGTCCATCGTCTGGGCGGCAGTCTCGCGAGCAGCCTCAGTTCCCTTTTTCAGGATATTGTAAATCTCCGGAATATCCTGTTCAAACTCATGGCGACGCTGACGGATAGGTTCCAACATCTTGTTAAGCACGTTGTTGAGGAATTTCTTCGTCGTTCCGTCACCGATGCCACCGTGAACATAATGCTCCTTCAGTTCGTCGAGATTCTTGTATTCAGGCCAGAACTCGGCAAAGTCGTCAGGAGTGCTGAATGCTTCGAGGTAGGTGAATACGGCATTTCCCTCCAGGTGTCCCGGCTCGTCCATGCTCATGCGTGGAGCACCGTTAGACATTTTCTTCACCTTCTTCCATACGTCGGCAGCCGAGTCGCTCAGATAGATGCAGTTGCCGAGAGATTTCGACATCTTCTCCTTGCCGTCTGTTCCAGGCAAACGGCGTGCCGTGGCGTTCTCCGGAAGCATAATCTCCGGTTCGACGAGAACAGGGCTGTAGGTCTGGTTGAAACGACGTACGAGTTCGCGGGTTACTTCGAGCATCGGCTCCTGGTCTTCGCCGGCCGGCACTGTAGTTGCCTTAAACAATGTGATGTCGGCAGCCTGGCTAACAGGGTAGCAGAAGAAACCGAGCGGGATATTGGCTTCGAAGTTGCGCAGCTTAATCTCCGTCTTTACCGTAGGGTTGCGTTGCACTCGTGATACAGTGATGAGGTTCATCAGATAAGTCGTCAGTTCGGCGAGCTCCGGAATCTGACTCTGTATGAAGAGTGTGCATTTCTCCGGATCCAGACCGGCAGAGAGATAGTCGAGAGCAACTTCTATAATGTTCTGTCGTATCTTCTCTGGATTGTCGGCATTGTCAGTAAGAGCCTGTACATCTGCCATAAAAACGAACATGCGTTCGAAGTCGCCTGCATTCTGCAGTTCCACGCGACGGCGCAGAGAGCCCACGTAGTGCCCCAGATGGAGTTTGCCTGTTGGGCGGTCGCCTGTAAGAATTATCTTTCCCATATTTATCTTGTTTTTATATTTATCATTGATTAAAATAATGCAAATCGAGAGGAGAACG
>DBKQ01000118.1:16637-54109 GCA_002298545.1 Prevotella sp. UBA746 | reverse complement strand
GATGCAGCTTATATTATGCAAAGGTACGTTAAAGGATAGAGAAAACAAAACAAAATGGGACTAAAAGTCAATGCTTTTTATGTCTGTAAGCCGGAAAATACGTTGTCAGTCTTGCATGATATGCAAAAAGTGAGTACCTTAGCACACTATTTTTCTATACATATATATAATATGAGTATAAAAAGTATATTAAAGATAATACGTCCGCAGCAGTGGATAAAAAACGTATTCGTTCTTGTTCCGCTGTTCTTCGGTGGTAGTCTACTCGACTCTTCCGATATTTTAGCGTCGGGAATAGCCTTCGCTGCTTTCAGTTTCATTGCCTCGTCGATATACTGTCTCAACGACATTATCGATGTAGCAGACGACCGTCGGCATCCCGTGAAATGTCATCGCCCTATTGCTTCTGGAGCGGTAAGCATTCCGCAGGCGTATATGATGATGGCAGTTATGATAGTCATGAGCTTTGGTTGTGCGGCATTGCTTGGAGAAAATGCCGTGAAGCTTTCGGCAGTGCTTTCCGTATATCTGTTGCTCAACGTGGCATACTGTTTGATTCTCAAGCGGCATGCCATAGTCGACGTGTGTGTCATAGCCTTTGGCTTCGTACTTCGTCTGCTTGCCGGGGGCGTGGCTACAGAGATAGAGCTGAGCAATTGGATTGTGCTTATGACCTTCCTCTTGACGCTCTTCCTCTCGTTGGCAAAGCGCCGCGACGATGTGCTCAGGATGAATCAGACCGGGCATGCACCGCGGCGGAATACCATTCGATACAACTTGGAATTCATAAACCAGGCAATTACGATAACGGCAACTGTTACACTGGTATGCTACGTAATGTATACGGTATCGCCGGATGTGGAAGCAAGAGTAGGAACGCGGTATCTGTATCTTACAACTGTTTTTGTCTTGCTTGGCATATTGCGCTATCTGCAACTTACACTTGTCGACAATAAAAGTGGCGATCCGACAAAGACGATGCTTCGCGACCGCTTCCTGCAAGTCGTGGTAGTGTTGTGGCTGCTTGCTTTCCTGTTTATAATATATGTGATATGATGAAAAAGATATATGCATTTGATTTCGACGGAACACTGACAACGCGAGATTCGCTGATTGCTTTTCTTGTCTTTGCTTTCGGATGGAAGGAGTTCCTCAGATGCTTCTCCCTGCATCTGCCGTTGCTGCTTGCCATGAAGTTTGGCATTATCGACAGCGGTAAAGTGAAGGAACGCATCTTCGCCTGGTATTTCAAAGGTATGCCCGAAGATATGTTTGATGATCTCTGCCGACGGTTTGCCGCATCCAATAAAGGCATTGTGCGCAAGAAGGGTATGGAGAAGATTCGACAGATACTCTCCGAACCGGACACTACGGTGATGATAGTCAGTGCGAGCATCAACAATTGGGTCGCTCCTTTCTTTACGGAATTTCCGCAGATAGAAATCTTCTGCACGAGAATTGAGACGAAGAATGGAGCTCTCACCGGCAGGTTCCTTTCTGCCAACTGTCGTCGCAAGGAGAAAGTAAGACGTATTCTTGCCCTTCATCCCGACCGTCGTTCCTATTGGCTCACGGCTTTTGGCGATAGCAGTGGTGATATCGAGATGCTCAACTTTGCAGATGAAGGTTTCTACAAGCCTTTCAGAAATTAGATTTAGTGAATACTTCAGTGTAATCCGGTCTCTCAGAGTTTCCCGAGTTCTCCCAGTTCTCCGAGTTTTCATAGTCCTCCAAGCTCTCTCAGCTCTCCCAGTCCTCCCAAAATGAAAAATAAAACAACAACAACAATATGAACAATCCCATCCCAGAATTCAAGAACATAATAATCCAGATTTTCAGAATGTTCCGCGTCAAGCGGCATGAAGCACTTCCGGCAGCCATTGCCACAATAGTATATGCCGTTCTTAACGCCCTTGTTATCCTTAAATATGCCGACAAGTTCATGCAGCCCACCAGGGCAGCATGGTCGTTGTTCGTGAAAAACTTCGGAATATCAGGATTCGACCCCATAACATATATTGTAATTACCAGATGGAGCCCCGACTATAACATCTTCCGCCATCCGTTACTGGCATTCTTCGTTTATCCATTGTCGCTGCTCGACGGTTGGCTGATTAGTGCTACGGGAGTGAATCTCGTGCAATATATTGTAGCTATAATATTACTCTTCCTTGTGTTCTATTCCTTTATCTTCGTGATGAGGATATGCCGCGACATTATAGGATTGAAAGGATTGGATTCCATCTTGCTTGCCTCGCTGCTCTTCAGCTTTTCGTATGTCACGGTATCGTATATCGTGCCCGACCATTTCGCCCCGTCGATGTTCATGCTTCTCATGGCTCTCTATGTGTGTGGCGTAAAGCTGCGCGATAAAAAGCGACTCGACGGCTGGCAGACGATGCTCATGTTCCTCTTTACTGCCGGTATAACATTGAGCAACGGTATTAAGATATTTATCGATGCTCTCTTTGTCGACGGCAAGCGATTCTTCCGTCCAAGATACCTTCTCTTTGCCGTATTGATTCCTTCGGCTGTAATTTGGGGCGTTGCCCGTTGGGAATATGCTTATTTCAAATTTCCGGAAGCAAAGCACCGTGCCGAACTGAAAAAGAAAAAGAGCGACGAGCAGAAGGCTAAGGACTTTGCCCTGTTCCGCGATACGACGAGTCTTACTGACTCTGTTGAAATTCAGAAGGCTTTCGACGGAATGATGAAAAAGAGAATCCGGGCTAAGTATATTGCAGACCATAAGCAGCCGGGCTGGACGCATAAGGGAAAACCGATAGCCAACGGCGAATTTTCAAGTTGGACGGATATCTCTACGCCGCGCTGGGATTCTGCCGTGGAAAATCTTTTCGGCGAGTCTATACAGTTGCATCCCGATCATTTGCTTGGCGACACACTGCGTGGCAGACCAGTTCTTGTTTATTATAATAACTGGCTTAACTATAGTGTGGAATTTATTGTCGTGGTTTTGTTTCTGTTTGGTATATGGATGGGCAGAAAGAGCAAGTTCCTGTGGATGGCGCTTTGCGGCTTCGGCTTCGACATGTTTATACACATGCTGCTTGGTTTCGGACTTAACGAGGTGTATATCATGGGGGCACATTGGCTTTTTGTTATCCCTATCGCCATGGCGTACATGCTGAAACGGCTCGACGGTAGGAAACTCACTGCCGTGCGTTCGCTGATAGTCATCTTGACCATCTATCTGCTTGCATGGAATATTCCGCTTATTGTGGAATTCCTGATGTAGAATTTAATCATCGCTTCGTTAAAATCTCTTAAATAAGCAGGAGCTTTGTATCAAACGTATATAAAAATTCGTCTAATGTATGTTTGATACAGGTATATGTTGCGCTTTTAGCTGTGGCATTGCTGCTTTTGTTTTATATAATACAATTTATTATGAGGTTAAGAAGATTAGTGCTTTTTATTGTCTTGACTATTGTGTCTGTTGTAGGTGCAATGGCTCAAGGCAATAATTTTTCCTATAAAGTTATAGGTGAAGTAGTTGACTCCATAAACGGTAAGGGTGAACCGTATGCTACGATTGGCATCTATCGCCAAGGAGAAGAGAGCGAAAAGCCTGTTGCAATGGCTGTTACGGATATTAACGGAAAATTCAGCGTTGCTGCTAAAGGCGAGGGTAAATACGTCTTTACTGTCAGCTCCATGGGGCGCAACACTATTCGTAGGGAGTTTAAAGTCTCTTCGAGTTCTAAGGTGATAGAAATGGGACGACTGCTTGTCTCCGACAGTAAGATGGAGCTTCAGGGCGTGGAGGTTGTTGCCTATAAACCACTGGTGAAAGCTGATATCGACAAACTGACGTATAGTGTTGAGGATGACCCCGAGTCGAAGGTAAATACCGTGATGGATATGCTGAAGAAGGTGCCGATGGTAACTGTCGACGGACAGGATAACATCAAGGTGAACGGCAGTTCTTCGTTCAAGGTGTATGTGAATGGCAAGCCAAATAATATGATGACAAACAACCCGAAGGAGGTGTTGAAGAGTATGCCGGCTTCGAGCATCAAGAAAATAGAGGTGATTACAAACCCAGGACCGAAGTATGATGCCGAGGGAGTGGGCGGTATTCTAAATATCATCACTGAGGGCAACGGTCCGGAGGGCTACTCGGCAACCATTTCCCTTCGCGGTCACAACAAGGGCGGAGGCGGAGGTGTCTTCGCCACGGTGAAGAAAGGTAAGCTGACGGTGAGTGCCAACTACAACAACAGTTTTCAGAACAATGGAAAACAGAGCAGCAACGTTGAGCAACAGACGCTTGATGATAATGGCGAGGTGGCAAGGGTGACGGAAATCACTAATTTCTCGAAGCCCAAGAGTCAATGGCACGGCGGTAGTCTTGAGGCAAGTTATGAGATTGACACCCTGCGCCTAATTTCGGCATCGCTTTGGATGAACAGCTATCGCAGTAGGCAGAACGACAGCGGCATCACCCGCTCGTATGTTCCTTCGGCAGCGTCAGACCTATATAGATATTCTCGCTTCAACAATAATAAAGGAAACTATACGAGCGTCAGCGGTGGTATCGACTATCAGCGTTCGTTCAAGAACGTGAAAGACCGTCTGCTTACTCTCTCTTATCGTATTGAGACGGATCCTAATACGAGCAAGACAAGACTTTCCTACTCTGATATGTATGCCGATGAGACATGGTTTGATTATCTGCACCGCATCAAGAACCAGAATGTAGACGGAGAGCAGAGCAGTACGGAACAGACTTTCCAATTGGATTATACCACTCCGTTTGCCAAACATCACACTCTTGAAACCGGAGCGAAATATATTCTCCGACAGAATAAGTCGACTAATGATAAATATGACATCGCGACCGACGGCACTGGCGAACCGGCATACGATGCCGACAACAGTTCGCATTTCAAGCACCGCAACGATATCTTTGCTGCCTATCTCGGCTATGGACTGGCTCTGAACAAATGGTCGGCAAGACTCGGACTGCGCTATGAGCATACTTTGCAGAAGGTGGAATACCTGCTCGGAAAGGGCTCTGACTTCTCCAAAAACTTCGACGACCTCGTGCCGTCGGCTAAGCTCGGATATAAGTTTACCGATATGATGAACCTCTCGCTTTCTTATAAGATGCGCATCAGCCGTCCGGGTATCTGGTATCTCAATCCGTATCTCGACGACAACAATCTGGAGAATATCAGTCAGGGAAACTCAAATCTTGACTCGGAAAAGACTCATTCTTTCGACTTGCAGTTCAGTAGCTTCGGACAAAAGCTGAATCTCTCGCTTACTACAGGTTATAGTTTTACAAATAACAGTATCGAGAGCGTATCGCGAATGGTAAACGACAATACCATCGCCGGATTGGAGAATCCTACAGGCAAGCAGGTTAGATATACCACCTATTATAATATAGGAAAGACTCAAAACTTCAATATCAGTGGTTATGTAAACTGGAATCCGTTTACCAACACTCGTCTCACAGTGAATGCATGGGGAGGATACGCCCATCTGAGCGACGGACAGACGCTGAAGAATCACGGATGGAACATGTCGGTATGGGCAAACGCACAGCAGACTATCGCCAAGACATGGACGGTTTCAGTTTCTATGTATATGAGTACACCAAATGTTACTCTCCAGGGTAAGGACGGCAAATACTATAGTCACGACATTTCTGTAACAAAGAAAATGCTCAACGACCGTCTGAACATAACATTTGCTGCGGGAAATCCTTTCAAGAAATACTTCACCTATCGCCAAACTGTGATCGGCGAGAATTTCAAGAGCAAAGGTACTCTTAAATTCGACCAGCAGTATTTTGCCCTTGCCGTGAGCTACCGTATCGGAAAACTTAAAGATGGAGTGAAGAAGGCATCGCGAACCATAGAGAACGATGATGTGATGCAAGGTGGAAAGAGCAAGGGCGGAAACGGAAAGGGACAGTAGACGAATTTGGATAACGACTCCAGTTTCTGTTTTCAGAACAAAAAACTTGCAAAAAACTTGCACATTATATTTTTAGTAAGTAATTTTGCATTCGCTTTCGAGGGGGAAAGTCCCTGACAGAGCGATGAGCGGGATGTAGCGCAGTTGGTTAGCGTACACGTCTGGGGGGCGTGTGGTCGCTGGTTCGAGTCCAGTCATCCCGACGGATTTTTATAATTGTAAAGGGGAGTAGGTTTTCCATATTATGCCTATTCCTCTTTTTTTTATATTGTTATAATATATTTAAGTATCGGATTTATAGTCATCATTAAATGATGTTCAAGGTAGTAGGTGCGGTGTCTCACCGCACAGTAGCAAGAATATTATGACTATTTATAGTTGGAAAATGCTATATCTTTCCTTATTATTGTGCGGTGAGACACCGCACCTACTACAATTTCCAACCGTACAGTTGAAAAGTTTTTCTCTCCACATTGAAATAATGTTATTTCAAACATGGAAATATATATTTCTAACTTAGAAATGATGATTTCAAACTTAGAAATTATGATTTCAAACTTGGAAATATCTTTCTTGCACTCTTTTTATTACTGTTTCTTTTATTGTTTAAGAAATAAAAAAACGAGACTTTTCAGTCTGCATTATTGTATAGTGTACTTTTTTTACCCCTTTTAATTATAATTAGCTAATTTATTTTAATTTTCTATGACGATATGAAATTAATTCATATCTTTGCAAAAATAAAACTGATTCGTTGAAAAGCAGTGTTTTGAAAAGGTAAAGAGAAAAATATAGATCAATTACTAATTTTATAAATAAAGCCAATGAAAAAGTGTTACACTTTTATGCTTTTAGCTGCGGCATTTGCTGGGACAACCAGCGTCAGTGCGCAGACTATTCTCGACGAAGGTTTCGAGACTGAAAGCACAGAGACTTATTCACAGCCGGTTGCCAACGGGTGGACCCAAGTGGATTCTTACACTGGTTCGACAACAAAGTTCAAGTGGTCGAACTATTACAGTGAGAAAGGTACGATAACAGGTAAGCATGTTGCTCAGTGCGACGGCTCCCTTGGTGATTACGAGGCAGAAGGACAGGGTCCTCGTGAGGAAATCCTACTCTCGCCGGAGCTTGACCTCAACAACACCTACCAGTTGAGCTTCGACTGGAAGGTAAGCCCTATGGCATTTGAAGACAAAAATCGCTACGATCTCCAGGTGCGCATCGTGAAAGGCGACGACCTGAAGAATGCCGAGACAATCTTCTCTATCCAGAATCAGGAGGATCTGAAGGAGAGTGGCGTGGCTTATCCGTTCGAGTCGTGGTCTACACAGACCAGCAAGATTGACCTGAGCGAGTGGCAGGGACAGAAGGTGAAAGTTGCCTTCGTCTACAAGATGCTTACCACTTATGCCAATGTGGTTTATCTTGACAACGTGCTCGTGAAGCAGGCTGCACCTGTTACAGGTCCAGTGGCTCAGCTCGACAAGACGAGCTACGACTACGGCACGGTTTACCTCGGAGAGAAGTTCTATTCAGAGCAGTTCAAACTCTCCAACAAGGGTAAAAAGGGACTGAAGATTACTGGCGTGGAGCTGCCGCAGGGCGTTACGATGACCATCGACCCGGCTTCTGTAGACCTCGATGCTACAGAGTCTACACAGTTCCAGTTTGTTTATACCGCCGGACTAACCACTCCCGAGAATGCCAACGTGACAATCAATACAAACGGCGGCGACTTCACCGTTGCGCTGAAGGCAGCCAAGACGATGGTGCCGGACGGCATGACAGAGGAGACCTTCGAGGCTTACTTCCCGCCTGCAGGATGGAGCAACGACGGATGGAGCGGCACGAAGACGGCGCTTGAGGGCGACCGCTCGGCTTATGCCGGTGTGTCTACACAGGACAACTATCTCGTTTCTCCGCGTCTCGACCTTACAAAGGGCGGCAAGGTGATGTTTGAGTATTACAACGACTTCGCTTCAGAAGACGGTTCTACATACCAGAGCAACGACATCACTCTCGACCTCTCTACCGACGGCGGTAAGACATGGACCACGAAGTGGACATTCGATTACCAGAATGACGATAAGCAGAACAAGAGAATATTCGAGACCGTCGACCTTGGTACAGGTACCGACAATTCTCGCGTTCGCTGGCACAACACTGGTGTAACAGCCGACGACGGCGACGTGCCTGAGACAAGCACGTTCTATCTCGACCGTATCTTCCTGCCAACTCTATATGGAGCTGACGGTACACCAGACAGCGTATCATATATCTCTCCGGCAAAGGAGGCTACTGGCGTTTATCCAAAGAACATCAAGTTTGAGTGGACACCGGCTCAGTTTGCCAAGAGCTACAAGATTTATATCGGTAAGTCTTCTGGCAACTACGATGTAGTGAACGGTGCCGACCAGGGCAACACGCTGACATTCACATTGCCACAGGCTGACTACGAGACTACATACTACTGGAAGGTGGCTGCCGTGAACAGCAAGGGCGAATACGCCGGTGCAAAGGAGCAGACCTTCACTACTCAGAAGGACGCTACAAACACTCAGTATCCTTATTCTATCGACTTCAGCAATGTATCTGGAAACCTGCCAGAGGGCTGGATTTCAAGCAACACCACTTCGTATGGCGAGAGCCGCAACTGGAAGGTGCTCGACACTCAGGGCAACCCGGCTCCATGCCTCTTCAGCATGTGGGTTGGCGAATATCAGAAGGTTTACAGCTCTGAGGTGAGAACTCCTGAGTTTAAACTCCCGGAGGGCGAGGAAGTAAACATCTCGTTCGACTGGATTGACCGCCACCCTACAGACGCTATCAAGGACGAGAGCGGACTTGCAAAGAAATACAATGTAGAGGGCGAGAATGGCAACGGCATTGAGAAGGTTACATTCGAAATCAACGTTGACGGACAGTGGAAGGAGCTTTCTTACCTGTCGCAGGATTGGGACAAGGCAATTCAGAACACTTCTGTTGGCGAGCGCTACTACTGGATTAACGAGAGCTACGACTTGAAGGAGTATGCCGGCAAGACAGTTCAGTTCCGCTGGGTACACTACGGATACTCTGGTCAGGACAAGGGTTGCGGACTCGACAACGTGCTCATCGAAGTTAAGTCGGACAACAAGGCTGTGTTCAATAAGACAAGCTGGGATGCCGGCAAGGTGAACTACAATAAGGCTGTTAATTCTGGCGATATCTTCACTGTACTCAACAAGGGCGAGCAGGCTCAGACTGTGAAGAGCGCAACATTCTCTACACCAAACTTCACAACTTCGCTCAAGGCTGGCGACAAGATTGCTGCTAAGGACGGATTGAAGTTCAATATTCAGTTCAATGCTCTGCAGTCAGCTGCCGAGGTTAACGACAACCTCACCGTTGAGTTCGAGAGCGGACTAACAATCACTCTCCCTGTAAAGGGTACAGGTCTTGCAGAGGATATCCTCTACTACTCATTCGAGAAGAATGACCTTGAGTATAATTGGCTCGCAGACTTCACTCCAATCGATGTAGACCACGCAGCTACCGTTCCGTTCACATGCTACGGTACAGAGTTCGACCAGAGCGGTGGCGTGTTTGCCTTCGGAGTGGCTTACGAGACATCAAATCTGCAGAATGTGGCTCCTATCTCAGGACAGGCATTCCTCGTAACCGGTAATCCTCTCGACGAGAACACTAAGGGCGACAACTGGCTCGTATCTAAGAAGCTTACTGCAACAGCCAACTCTTCATTCGACTTCTACGCTCGCAACTGGGAGAGCAACAATAGCGTTCTTCCTTCAGGTATGCACCAGGTAGGCGTTTACGTTAGCGAGACTTCTCCTTCAGACACCAAGACCTTTACTGAGGTTATGAAGCTGCAGGAGATTCCTTATCTCGACGGTCATAACTGGAAACACTATACTGTAGACCTTTCGGCTTATGCTGGTAAGGATATCTATGTCGGTGTTCGTGACTATACAGAGGGCTATCGTCTGGTTGCATTCTACGATGACTTCACATTCTCTCATTTCGGTGGTACAACAGGAATCAAGACCATCAGCAGCGAGATTGACCAGAATGCCAAGGTTACCGTTTACAGCATGAATGGTATCGAGATTGCCAAGGGAATGGGCGTAGAGACACTGAAGACTCTCGCAAAGGGTGCTTACATTGTTAAGGTTCAGACCGCTGAAGGCACCAAGACTATGAAGATTGCTCGCAGATAATAACTGCACAATAATATAAAAGGTAATGGCTGCCACCTGTCGCCGACTTGTTCGTCAGGGGTGCCGTTACCTTTTTCTCGTATTAACAGAAAACATTTATAAGCAATGAAGAAGAATTTATACACCATGCTGTTTATGGCGGTGCTCATGTTTCTCGCTTTGCCTCTGGCAGCACAGGAAAGAGACAAGACCTTGAACATCACCGTAACCGACGATACCGGCGAGAGTCTGCTCGGACAGGTGGTAAACGTGAAGCAGACCGATTACGGACTGAACTACTCCAATGTGGTTCTCGATGCTGATGGCAAGGCAACGCTCAAGGCGTATGCCGGAAACCACTCAGTTACTGTAGAGCGTAGCGGATACAACACAGCAACGACGACTTTTAATATCGCCGAGTCAGAGACAGAGAAAAACATCACGTTGGAGCTTACGGAGAAGACACGTACTCCGTTCTCGCTGAAGGCAAATCTTACTGTTGACCCATATACCGCGGTGAAGACTCTCACCATGACTTGGAACACGGAGAAGCCAGCTTTCTCTGACGACTTCGAGAGCTACGACGCCTTCGCCATCAATTTTGGCGAGTGGACGGGTATTGATGGCGACAAACTGAATGCCGCTCCGCTCGTGGGCGACTATCCTAATCGCGGACTGCGTCAGTATGCACAGATTATGAATCCGCTTGCCGTCGACCCAATGTGGTATTACGACTATCCGGTGCTCCGTGCCTACGAGGGCAAACAGTATGTCGGCTTTGTGCGCACATCATCTGGCGAGGCAAACAACGACTGGCTTATCTCTCCTGAGATTACCGTGGGCACAGACAATATCCTCTCGTTCATGGCAAAGGCTGCCGATGTTTATCCAGAGAAATTCATCGTGTATATCACAACCAAGACAGATAATCCGGAACAGGCCGACTTCGTTCAGCTCTCTGCCGGAAACTACGAGACTGTAGACTACAAGGGATGGCACGAGATGCAGTACGACCTCTCTCAATATGCCGGAAAAAAAGTGAAAATCGCTATCCGCTACATCAGCGAAGCTAACAACGGCGGTGCGTTCATGCTTATGGTAGACGATTTTTATGTGGGTCAGCCCGACTACACGCAGCAAGCTGCAAATGCTCCGCGCTCATCACTCATAGGCAAGGCGAAGAGAGCGGAGAATGTTCCGTCTCTTTCTCCGGCAAATCCAAATGAGGTGTTTGACATTTACTTCGATGGCAAGTTACTCGGTACAACTCCAAACTACTCATATACAATTGAAGATGTATCCGACGGTGTTCACACTTATGGCGTAAAGGCAAGATACAAGGTTGCTGAGAGTGAACTTGTGAGAGGAACTATTGATGTGAACAATACTGACTATGCTCATCTCACTTTTAATGTGTCTGCTGACAGCAAGGCTACGGTGGATGGACTGCAGGTGAATATGCTCTCTACTGCAACCGGCGACAACTATACTGCAACCGTTGCTGGTGGCAAGGCTGAAATTAAGGCTCTGCCAAAGGGCGAATACAACATCAATATCCAGAAGGGTGCCTTCAAGGAATACAGCATTAGTGAGAACGTAACAGCCGACAAGGAGTTTAATATCACTCTTGAGGATGACGTGCAGAAGCCGTATAATATCACGGCGAACATCAGCGACGGAGCCGACGGCACTAAGACGGCGGTAGTGAAATGGAACCAGATTCTCGGTTTCAAGGACAGCTTTGAGACTTACGATGATTTTGCAACAGGAGAGTTCGGAGGATGGAAATCTATCGACAACGACAAGATGCCGGTGTATGCGATTTCGTCTGACGGAACAGACAAGGGCCTGTATAGATTCCCCGGCTCTGGCACTCAGAGCAGTCCTACGGCAATAGCTCCGATTGTATTCAACGCCTGGAAAACCGTTCCGGCAATGTTGCCTAACGACAAGGCAATGCTTGCGCCCGACGGCGACAAGTATATCGTGTTCTTCTCGCCACAGAGAGCAAAAGCCGACAAGTGGCTCATCTCTCCACTCGTGGATATCTACGACGGCTATCAGCTGAAGGCTACTGCAAAGGCATACACTACATATCCGGAGAGCATCGAGTTTGCTGTATCTGAAAACGGCAGCGACAATCCGGATGACTTCACCGTGATTAGCGCCGTCAATGAGTTGCCTTACTCTCTGTGGACTGAATATTCTACTCCGCTCGACAAATATACAGGCAAGAAAGTGCGCGTTGCTATTCACTACACTTCTACCGATGCCTTCTTCGCTCAGGTGGACAACGTGAAGGTTGAGCCGGAAGACGGTAGCGGAACCGTGATGGACTACGGCAATGTGGTTAAGTTCAACGTTTATCTCGACGGCACAAAGGTGGGCGACACAACAACTTCTGAATACACGCTCAATGGTTTGACCGAAGGCAGCCACACCATTGGCATTGAGGCAGTATACAAGAATGCCACTTCGGAGATGGCTACCTACGAACTTGTTGTTACTGCAATCGGAGAAATTAAGGTAACGGCAGTTCCTCAGAATGCCGAGATATTCACCCTTTCCGGTCAGAAGATGAATACGTCGGTTGATGCTCTGCCACAGGGCGTCTACGTAGTGAAGAGCGGAAACACGGTGATGAAGATTCGCAAGTAATATTTAAAGCTTATGTCTTCCCCCTCTTCCGCCATCTTTTCGAAGGGTGATGCAATGACTCTAATAACTCAGAAAATAATGTTGGGAGAGAGTTATGAAGATTAAAGTAGCAAGGGAAACTGCTCCGCCCCTGGAAGGGGAGGCGGGGGAGGGGAAGATTATAATATCAGGAATCATAAAAGAGAATAGAAATGAAAAAGATTAGCATATTGATGTTGCTCCTTGTGCAGTGGCTCTTCGTCAGTGCACAGCAGGTGGAGATTAATGCAGGCAGGAGCGTGGCTTACGTTCCCGTCACCGTCTCGGCAAGGACAATGACAGCAGAGGGCAACATGATGAAGGCTCCGCAGCGAGCTCTCGCCGCAACAGAGCGCGGAGTGGGCTATTGCCAGGGCGACAGCATCACAACAAAGGGTGCACGCATCGGAACTGCCGGTTCTTATGATATGGCGGCGATGCTCACAAGTCAGACAATGGCAAACTATAAGGGATGCAAGATTGTTGGCGTGCGCTTCGCCGTGGCGGAGTCAATCGGCAAGTCGAACATCTTTATATATAAGGTGGATGAACTGGGCAATGCCGAGGAACTGGTGCGCAGTTCCGTGCGCCGCACTTCTGAGGGATGGAACGACGTGCGCCTGAATTCTGCACAGGAGATAGAGATAACCGGCGACGACCAGTATATCATGGGCTTCACCTATAACGAGAGTGAGGAGATGGCAGCAGCCAATAAGGGTGCCCTGTGCTTCTATGGCGACAAGGTGTCAAGTTCTTATTCTGCCCTGATTCTTCAGAACGAAACGTTCAATTCCATCACTAATCTCGGCGACCTCTGCGTGCAGCTCATCATAGACGTGAGCAGTCTGCCGAAGAAGGTTATCGGGCTGAACAGCATCCTCAACGGCACAAGCTACAAGAAGATTGGCAGCAAGATGGATATCATGATGTCTTACACCAATGCCGGACTGGAGTCTATCAACTCCTTGCGCCTCGGTCTCAAGATAGACGATGGCGAACCGACATATTTTGACATCAACGGAGACAACAACAAGGATTTCAAGGATGGCTTTGCACCGGGAAAATCCACGACATTCGCTACGATGTTTGAGATGCCTTCTACAACAGCAGTAGGCAGACACAACCTGAATATCTTTGTAGACCAGATAGACGGCGAGACACCGGTAGCAACTGAACGCGGCACCCTGGCAGACCCGTTTGTGGCTTACAACAATGGCTTTGAGCGTCAGCAGTCGTATATCGAGCAGTATAACAGTCAGAACAATTATCTCGCTCCGTTCGTAAACGACTATTATTCTCTGGTTGACAAAGACCAGGACGCTTGTGTGGTGAACATCTATCAGAGGGGCGAACCGCTCGCCGTGGAGTCATCGCTCTATCTCAACGACCTCTATGCCTACACCACTCCTTGCAGCACATCCAACCGCTTCTTCTACGGCATGGGCGAGAGACATTATGCTTTTGATATAAACGATTATGCGCAGATAATGCCAAGTTGGGTGTACGACGGAATAAGAGTTTTCGTCGACGAGGCAAAGTCATTCCCGTCTTTCGCCACAGTCTATCTCAAGACTTCTTTCGATAATGCCACAAGACAGGTTAGCGTGGACGTTGATGGCGATATCGCCGATGAAGCTCCGGCAATCTTCGGCGACATGGCTCTCACCGTGATGCTTGCCGAAGACAATGTAGTTGGTAAGCAGGTGGTATACAACAGTTCTTTTGGCGGTACATCAACAACTCAGAAGTATGTACACAACCAGGTGCTCCGTACTTACCTCACGCCAGCCGTTGGTGATAAAATCAATGTAGATGGCAACAAATACTCTGCCCACTACAGCTACACCTTGCCTGCCGACTGGAAGGCCGACGACATAAAGGTAGTAGCTTTCATTACCAAAGCCTTCGATCAGGTTACGACAGATAACATGCAGATGGCAGACGTAACAAACTGCAACAGCGTGAAGCTTGGTAACACCACAGCAATCAATGGTGTGGCTTCCGATGAAATGCAGTCTGAAGCTGCCGACGGCATCTATACTCTCGATGGAGTAAAGATGAGCGAAAACACTGCCCAGAAAGGCATTTATATCATCCGTCATAATGGCAAGAGTCATAAGGTGGTAAGATAACATAATATGATACTTCCCCTATCTACGGTTTATAAAAAATAACCAGAGATAGGGGAAGAATTGTATTAAATATATTTTTATTTAGACTTTATATATAATTTTCTTACTTTTTGTTTGTAAAGTTCTTAAAATAATGTAAATTTGCAAATAGAACGTATATAATAATTATCATTTAACTTTCAAGCTTATGAAACAGATTAATTACATTTTCGTGTTTCTGTTCGCCTTGTTCTTCGGAACAAATGTGGCGCAAGCTGATTCGTTCAGTCCTTATGCGGTAGATTTCAATACCGCGATAAGTACTGCGGCACACGACTTCAAGGTAGCTTCCGGTTGGGGGCACATCGTGCAGTCGTATGATGACGACAGCGGTTGGAATACAGAAACTTACTATGTTGATTACGCTTATGGTACCGACACAGGTCGTAACGGTAGCGGAGCATTGCAGATCGGTTCGCAGACCATCGGTTCCGGCTGGTATTCAAACACGGTAAACGACCTTCTCGTAACTCCTCAGATAACCGGAGCTTCGAGCATCTATGTAAAACAGACCAGCTCTTATGGTACCATTAAGTTTTACAAGGTAACAAAGACAGGAGCCAAGTATACTCGTGGCGACGAGATTACCCTCGAAACAACACCAACCCTGTCAACATCCGATTGGGTGAAGGTAGACATCCCGGCACAGACCGAACCTACCTATATCGGTATTCGCGGCAACAACGTATATATCGATGACTTCTCAGCCGACAAGGCAGAGTACGAACTCGTCAAGGCTTTGAAGATAGACAAGGTTACAAACAACGGAAAACAGGAGCCGGACTGCACCGCCGACGGCAAGTTTGCCATCAACTACACCGTACAGTATACCAACAACGGTGATGTAGACCTTACACCGGGCACCGAGGGCTACTCCCTCAGCATCGTAAACTATAGCAAAGAAAACGCAGTAGTCTACACCCTGCCGCTTACAGAACCGCTCGCCGTTGGTGCATCAGCCACAGCAACACTTGCCGCTGAGGTAGACTATGCCACCTATCCAGCCCGCAACCGTTACGATGTGATGGAAAACCTCACTCAGACAACAAGCTACGGTACATGGATAGAACCGGTGAAATATGCTCCTGAGATGCAGGTTCGCAATGACGGCGGACGAATTGATGCCGGCGAGAACTTCTCTTACGGAATGGTTAACAAACCAACATCAAAGGAATTTGCCATCCGCAACAACGGTGCCGCACCTCTCGTGGTAACGGCAATTGACGTTCCGGAAGGCTTCAGCCATGATGTTACACTGCCGCTTACTGTCGCTCCTCACGAGCAGGCACCGCTCAATATAACACTGAACAATGCCGTTGCCGGAATATACTCTGGCAATGTTACAGTAAAGGCAAATGATGTAGACGACTTCACATTTGCAGTTTCCGGCACCGTGCTCGATCCGTCGAAGTATTTCGAGAGCTTCAGCAGCGAGGACGTTCCGGCAGGAATGATTCTTGAGGGCAATTGGGAAATCAAGCAGCGCGACTATTCTTCAAGCGAGAACCCATATCTTGCAACAAACGGTTCGCGCGGTCAGGAGTCAATGCTCATCACTCCATTGCTCAAGGTTACAGAAGGCGAAAAGATGACGGTAGATGCAGCGCGCACCAACTATTATCAGGCAGGTTCCGACGTATATCTGAAGGTATACTATTCAACCGACCGTCAGAACTGGACCCTCGCCAAGACTATCGCTTCAGAGGACATGAGTTCTTCAAGGGCAGTAAGCAGCACTTACTATTATGGTGAGCTGAAGACATTCGTAATCGACAATATCCCAGCCGGTAACTACTATATCGGTTTCGGTGCCGGTTATACCTGTGTCGACAATATCTATGGATTCGAGAGAGTCAATGTTGCCCATGATGTCATGGTGGCAGAGAAGAAATTCCCTTCTGTCGGCGTGGTAAACAATAAGTATGAGGCAACTCTGAAACTGAAGAACCTCAACACCGCAGCTGAGGCTGCCGGCTCTTACACACTCACCCTCTATGCCGACAACGAACCGGTGGCAACAGCCGAGTCTTCAGAAATAGCAGCTACTGGTGAAGCCGACTTCACTCTTGCTTATACTCCTCATGCTGCCGGAACAGTAAAGCTATATGCCGAGTATAAGAATGCTGCCGACAACTATAGCGTTAAGACTCCAGAGGTAGACGTAACAGTAGCCGAGGAGCAGGCAGTATCTGATGTAGTAATCGGAAAGCAGAACGGCACTCAGAGCAACGAGGTGTTCTATCTGAACTATGCAGACAATACCAAGGGCGGTCTTTTCGATGTTATCTATAATGCCGAGATGCTGACGAAGTTTGGCTTGAAGGCAGGCGACAAGGTCGCAGGAGTGTCATTCTCAGGTTCTCCTAATACCTCGAAAACCGTTAAGCAGCTGCATCAGACTCTCGCATACGGTATGGTAGCTGAGGCTGACTATAAGGCTGGAGAGAATACAGACGCACTGACAACAGTAACAATCGTCGACGGCGATGACGTTACCTTTACAGAAGGAACCGATTACGTTACTAACGTAACATTCCCGACACCGATAGTATGGGACGGTACTTCAGCAATCCGCTTCTATACTTATGTGAAGAGTGATGCAGGGAACTACATCAACGTAAATTATCCTGTTGACACCGATTACAATACAGCATATTACAAGTCGGGTACTGCTAAGGACTGGAGCAATAAAACTACTCCAGTAGCAACATTCGCTATCCAGAAGGATCCGGCAACAATCTCCGGAACCGTTAAATGTGGTGATGCTGCCGTAGCAGATGCATCAGTAACACTGAAGAGTGCCGACGATGTAATCTATTCAGGTAAGACAGATGCCGAGGGTGCATATTCAATATCTGTAATCCAGACTGACAAGACTTACACATTGACAGCAACAGCCGAGGGATACCTTGACTATACAGAAGAGAATGTAAGTGTTGCTTCAAGTCTTGAGAAGAACATCACTCTGAAGAAAAAGGCAGTAAGCGTAACGGGTAAGCTGTTGTTCCACAACGCTCCTGTAGCCGATGCTACCGTAACACTCTCAAGCGGAGAATTGAACTATTCTGCTACTACTACCGACGAGGGCGTTTATACCTTTGCCGAGGTAGAGCCTGGCAAGGAGTACATCCTGAAAGCAGCGAAGGAGAAATTCAACGACTACACATCAGAGCCTGTTGAAATCACCGAGAACGAGTCGTTTGCCGATATCGTAATGACGAAGCCGAACTTCAAGGTATACGGCCAGCTGAAGTGGGGCAACACTCCTGTAAAAGGCATTGTGGCTCAGCTCACATGGGTAAATGCCGATGGTGACGACATGAAGTTTGGTTCATTCACAAAAGAAGACGGTACGTTCGAGTTCTCTAACCTGGATGCCTCTTACGTATATACCTTCAATATCGTAGACATCAACAACGAGTTTGAGAACCAGCCGGCAGTCGCTACTATAGAGAATGGTGAGGATGCAGAGGAGAACTTCTCGCTCACAATCAAGCCAGTTGTTGTGAAAGTAGCTGCAGACGGCTACATGACCTACAACTACAAGCGTGCTCTCGACTTCTCTGCAACTCCAGCACTGAAGGCTTACGCCGTATCAGCCGTTAACGGCAACTATACGGAGCTTACGGAATTGACAGAAGTACCGGCAAACACCGGAGTTCTAATTGAAGGCGCAGCCGGAGAATACGAGGTAATGCCGATAGAGACAGCCACAGCAGTAGAGAACAATCTGCTTGTAGCAACAACTGCCGACTATACCATATCTGCCGAGAACGTTGGCAAGTCATGGGCATTGACCACCGACAACGGCAAGAACGTATTCAAGTCTGTTGCCGGAACTACAGTGGCAAAGGGCGGTGCATATCTCAACTGTGAGTCATCAGCAAGCATCATCTATCTGAACCAGACCGACGGTATCCATGCTGTCGATGCTTCTTCTTCAAATGGTGTGCTCGACCCGGCCAAGCCGATGTATAACCTCGCCGGTCAGCAGGTAGACAGCAACTATCGTGGTGTTGTTATCCAGAACGGCAAGAAGATAAAGAGATAGTTAATATCCGATAAATCAAAATCAAGGGAAGACATCTGTGTAATGGCAGATGCCTTCTCTTTTTTTATATTTGCTTGTATGAAAAAAAAAAGTTTTTCGGTCATTTGGGTGGTGAGGGGTATTGGGAGTGTGGAATGAGAAGTGTGGAATGAGGAGTTGATTGAAACACTGACAGCGTTTAGGCGAAACACCGGAAGCGTTTAGGCGAAACACCCGGAGTGTTTAGGCGAAACACTGGGAGCGTTTGGAATAACTGCTATAAGGATGAAAGAACGGTGAGGGCAATACATTTTTTATCCTACGATTTCTGTGTGTATTTAAAAAAACATAAATCCTTGCAGGTGTCAACAATAAAAAGTAATTTCGTGCGATATATAAGAAAACTTTGTAAATATCTATAGGATTTAATGCAATGAAGAATTATAACGAGAATGATTACTGCTTGATACTTGCCGGAGGTAAAGGCAAGCGATTGTGGCCTGTCAGCCGGGAAGCAATGCCAAAACAGTTTCTTGACTTCTTTTCTACAGGACAAACCATGCTGCAGCAGACTTTTCAGCGCATGGCGAAGTTTATATCCACCAAAAATATACTCGTGGCAACAAACCGCGACTATGTATCCCTCGTAAAGGAGCAACTGCCGGACGTTCCGGAAGAGAATATCCTGGCAGAACCTGTAAACAGAAATACTGCCCCCAGTGTGTCGTGGGCAACATGCAGAATACTCCACCGCAACAGCAAGGCAAGACTCGTGGTTGTACCGTCAGACCAGATGATAATAAACGAGGAACGCTTCGAGGCTGATGTGGAAGAAGGACTCCGGTGGGTGGCAGAGCATGACTCGCTGCTCACGATGGGAGTGAAGCCGACTCGCCCCGAACCGGGATATGGATATATACAGATTGGCGACGGCGAACCGGAAGGGAATATATATAAAGTGAAGAGCTTCACCGAGAAACCGGAACGAGATTTCGCAAAGATGTTCATGCAGAGCGGAGAGTTCTATTGGAATACAGGTCTCTTCCTCGCCCGTTGCGAATATCTTCGCGAATGTCTGAAAAAGATATTCCCGCCAGTGTTGCGTTCCGTCGACGACGAGGAGTATTCCTTGGAGAAAGAGGAGAAATGTATCGAGGAGCATTACTCCGTATATCCTAACCTCTCGATAGACTATGGTGTGTTGGAGAAGAGCGACAACGTAAACGTGATGCGCTGCTCGTTCGGATGGGCTGACCTCGGCACGTGGCATTCCATGTATGAAACGATGAGCAAGGGCGAGGGCGACAACGTGGTGCTCAGCGATAAGGTGTTGCTCGACAAATGTCGCAACAATATCGTGAAACTGCCCGACGACCATATTGCCGTGCTCAACGGTCTCGACGGATATATCGTGGCGGAAAAGGGCAACGTGTTGCTCGTATGCAAGAAAGAAGACTCGTCGGCACTCGTTAGGAAATATATCAATGAGGTGCAGATGGATGAGGGAGATGATTTTATGTAAAAAACTGATACCCACCCTAACCCTCCCGAAGGGAGGGAATGAGGGTTGCTGGGGATGAAAAAAAGGAAAAACTAAAAGACGTATAATGAAGAAAATTGTTTTGATACTGTTCATGGCTGTTCTCGCCATGACCTGGACAAAGGCGGAGAATTATCCTTACCGCTCGGATTATCTGTGGGTAACCGTGCCCAATCATAGCGATTGGCTCTACAAGACGGGTGAGAACGCTCTTGTCAGTGTGCAGCTGTATAAATATGGAGTGCCGGTAAGCTGTGAGGCGAAATACGAGATTGCTGATGATATGCTTGCTGCCGACAAAAAAGGAAAGGTGAGCATAAAGAACGGCAAGTGTGAGATATCCATCGGAACAAGGAAAACACCGGGATTCCGCGACCTCTCCATCACGGCAACCGTAGACGGTAAGCAGTATCGCCATCATATTAAGGTAGGTTTCGATGTTGATAAAATCCTGCCATATACTAAGGAGCCTTCCGACTTCACAGCCTTCTGGCAGCAGAACATCAGCGAGATGAAGAAGTCTCCGCTTGAATACTCGCTTGAGGATGCACCGGAATATACTACGGATAAGATGACGTGTAAACTGTTGCGTCTCACCACCGTTGGCAAGCATTGCATCTACGGCTACCTTTTCATACCGAAGGAGAAGCCGGCAGCAGGATGTCCAATAGTAATCTGTCCGCCGGGAGCTGGCATCAAGACTATCAAGGAACCGCTTCGCCACCGCTATTATGGTGAGGGCGGATGCATACGCCTGGAGATGGAGATACACGGACTCGACCCACGGCTGCCGAAGCAGACCTTTGATGACATCAGCCATGCCTTCAACGAGAGCAACAACAGCGGATACCTCTCGTTCGGTATAGACAACCGCAACCGCTATTATATGAAAAACGTGTATCTCGCCCTTATTCGTGCCATCGACTTCACGACAAGTCTGCCTGAATGGGACCAAAAGAACGTCGTTATGCAAGGCGGAAGCCAGGGCGGAGCCTTATCTATGGTTGCGGCAGGACTGGACAAGCGCGTTACGCTCTGTGTTGTAAACCATCCGGCACTGAGCGACATGGCGGCATATATGGAGAAGGGCAGAACGGGCGGATATCCGCATTTCAACGCTACCAGTGGCACTTTGACTCCGGAGACGGCAAAGACCCTTGCCTATTACGATGTAGTAAACTTTGCCCGCCATATCTCCTGTCCGGTGTATATGACGTGGGGATACAACGACATAACCTGTCCGCCAACCACCAGCTATGCCGTATGGAACACCCTGAAGAGCCGGAAAGAATCACTCATAACGCCTATCAACGAACACTGGACATCGGATGCCACGGAGCAGGGACAGTATGAGTGGATAATGAAAAATATCAGGAAGTAGTGTAGTTTTTCTCTTTCGCTGTGCGTATTATAGGCAGAATGTTTCCTGAAAACAAAAGAAGATGGACGAGAAAAGAAAAGAATTCGAAAAACTTGTCAGGGAGAACAAGGACACGATATATACCGTGTGCTATATGTTCTCAAAAGACCAGGATGAGGTAGCCGACCTCTATCAGGAGTCGCTGATAAACCTGTGGAAAGGTTTGCCGCAGCTAAAGGCCGACGGCAACGTGAAGGGATGGGTCTATAGGGTTGCCCTCAATACCTGCATCTCCCTCGACAGGAAAAAGAAAGCCAAGCCCACGGTGAGGCTCACCATGGACGTAGACCCGTTTGACGCTTCAGACAACAGAAACGCCCAGGTTGACATGCTCCACAAGCGCATCAGTCGACTGCAGCCTTTCGACCGTGCCATCGTATTGCTTTGGCTTGAGAATATCAGCTATGAGGAGATAGGGAAGATACTCGGCATAACAACATCCAACGTCTCCGTTCGTCTCGTAAGAATCAGGGAACAACTCAAAAACATGTCTAACGATTAAAACTCATAAGCAATGACTGAAAAGGATAATCTCCAAGAATTGGAAGAGATGCGCTCGCAGCTCCTTGAACTGAAGAGCATGCTGAAGGAGCAGACAATCGTGAACGAGCGGATGATGCGCAAGGCGATGAGAGGTAAATATAATAAGGTGAGAAACGATATCCGTTTTTCTATCGTCCTTGAGTTCCTCGCCATGCCGTTTCTCGGAGTAATGCTGCCGTCGCTTGGCTTGCCGATGTGGTTCACCGTCGTAACACTGGCTTTCCTCCTTTCTGCCCTTGTAGCATCAGCATTCTCCTTGCGCCGTTATGCGTCGGAAGATTTGATGACAGGTAATCTTACGAGTGTAGCCATCCGTCTTATAAGATACAAGAGGTTCGGCATATACTGGTTCTTCTATGCCATTCCGTTCCTCATCCTGTGGCTTGTGTTCTTCTTCCGCTACGTTACGGAAGGAAAGGAGTCGGAATACGTCGACGGAGTAGTGTTCGGCGGAATTGTCGGCGGTGTTATTGGCGGCATACTCGGCACCGTGAACTATATACAGAATCTACGTCGTATGAACTGTATCTTGCGCGAGATAAGGGAACTGAAGAAAGGTATATAACGGGGTGGTTATATTACCTGCGCTGCATAGAAGCGATAGTCGTTGAGCACCGTTCGGAGAAAGCTCAGCGGCTTTTCCTGATGGGGCAGCGAAAGAACCTTTTCTACCTTACCCGACAGTTTCAACAGCCTTTTGCGGTCAACAGTATGCGTCTTGTCAATTCTCCCTATTACATCGGCAATCACGTCAGCCTGTGCAAGGGTAAGCCTCTGCGCATTGCTATAGACTGGCTTATAGTCGGGGCGGGCATAGGCAAACTCAGAAAGCGAGATATGCATTTCGCGCATGTCGGGTTCTTTTATTACCATAGTGCCGGCAGCAAGGTCGCCAAACCTCTGGTGGCGGCGCGTTACGATGATGGGAATGATTCCGACAAAGCTAAAGAAAATGTCAACAATCTCCATCAGCCATCTGATGAGCAGAGCACCGAGCGTTGGGCGTGCCCCGTCAGCCATTACCACACGGGTCTTCATTATGAACTTTCCGAGAGTCTGTCCCCGGAAGAGCGCCTCGCATAATAAAGAGTAAGTCCATATCGGCAGAGTGACAATGATATAAAATGCCACAGTAATTACGGGAGATTCAGTAATGCCTGATTCTACTACGGTAAGATATATCAATGCTATAAAATACAATAATATTGCAGCCCCGTCGATAATGCGCCCAACAATGCGGTCGGCAATAGTTGCCGGAGTCTGTTCCAGTTTTACAAACTGTCCTGTTATGATATTAGCCGTTGCCATAAATCTGTCTTTCTTCTTCGTTGATAGATAAAATTCTGATAATATGCCGCAAATTTAAATAATTATTTTTAAATTTGCATCTCTAACCTATAAATATATGGCATAACTGTATTGTAAATGAAAGAAATAATATTCATACGCAAGAATATTGACAAATGGCAAGGTATAGAGGCTATTGCTCAGAACACATCGGCTTATTCGCCAGATGACATAGCCGAGGCTTATACCGATGTTTCTGCCGACCTTGCTTTTGCCTATACATATTACCCCGAATCTAAAATCACTTTATACCTCAACAATCTCGCTGTGATGCTGCATAATGCCATCTACCGCAACAAGCGGGAAAAGCTAAGTCGCTTTGTGTCGTTCTGGACCGAGGAGGTGCCGCAGACGATGTATGCCGAACGGCGGTTGCTGCTCTGCTCTTTCCTGATAATGCTGTTGAGTGCCGTGATTGGAGTGGTGTCGCAGATTGGCGACCCTGAATTCTGTCGGAGTATACTCGGCGACGGATATGTTGAAATGACCCTTGACAATATCCGCAAAGGCAAGCCCTTGGCGGTTTATGGTTCTGGCGACGAACTGACTATGTTCTTCGGGATAACATTGAACAATATCGGTGTGGCGTTCCGCGCCTTTGCCATGGGAATGCTCACGAGTATAGGCACAGGACTGATGCTTCTCTATAATGGAGTGATGATAGGATGCTTCGAGACATTCTTCTGGCAGCATGGACTGTTGTGGCAATCGTTCCTTGCCGTTTTCCTTCACGGCACCTTGGAGCTGACGGCAATAACAGTGGCAGGAGCCGGCGGACTGGCTCTCGGAAACGGCTTGATATTCCCTGGGACATACCCCAGGATGACGGCGTTCCGGCTCGGTGCAAAGCGCGGAATGAAGATAGCCGTAGGCACGGTGCCGATATTTATAGTGGCTGGCTTTATCGAGAGCTTTCTTACGCGGCATACCGAAATGGGAACTTTACCGCGACTGACTCTTATCATAGTCTCCCTTGCCTTTGTTGTGTTCTATTATATAATCCTGCCACGCAGGAGAGGAAAGAACGTTAGCCGCCGTATGGCGGACAATAAAATGTTAGAATTAAAAGACAAATTATAATCTAAAAACAAACTATAATCTATGGACAAACGATTCATCAAACTCTATGTTGAGCGCACGTTCAGCATGAAATTCAGCGACACTTCTGATTTCATTATAGAAAACTGGAAATCTCTTTTCCGCTATATCTCATATTTTATTCTGCCGCTCAGTCTGGTGGAGGGAGTAAACCTGTCGGGATATTTCAGCAGTGTGATGTCGATGAATAGCAGTGATCTTCAGGACGATACCATCATAAGCATGTTGGTAAATGTCGGGGTGCTGTTGGTTCTCAGTTTTGTGGCTTCTGCCATTACAAGCGCTGTGGTGTATGCCTTGATGAAGATTTATCAGGAGCGTGAAGAAAGGTTGAAGGGACTTACGATGAGTATATTGAAACCTTATCTCATAAGTTCGATAAAGAAGTCGGCAGCCGTTGTTGCTGTAATCATATTGCTTTGCATCTTATTGTTTGCCATAGACTGTGCGCTTATTGTCGTCCATCCGCTTTTGTTCTTCCTCGGACTGATAGCTCTTTTGGTAGTTACCGTTCCGATGGCATTGTTGCTCCCGATGGTACAGTTTGAGGATATAAAGATATTTGCAGCCTTAAAGAAATCGTTCACTTACGGTTTTAAGACTTGGGGAGGAGTATTCTCCATAATTATCATCCTTTCTATGATAACGAGTATGTTTTGTGGAGTATTGAGCATTCCGATGTATATTCTCATAATGCTCAAGAGTTTCACGGAAGGAAGCCTCGACAGCAGTCTGAGTGCAGTAACAAACAGTGGGTGGTATACGGCTCTGACGTATCTTTCAACAACGGCTTACATATATGTATATCAACTCGGAGCCTCGATAATGCTTGTCGGACTCGCCTATCAATACGGTCATGCTGCTGCAAAAATCGGCGACAAGGGAATAGAGGTGAGTGTGGATAATTTTGAGAAACTTGGCGCTGCTGGCGACGGAAAGCATACTGAAGGCGATGCCGAAGAGGATGCCATCGACAGTGCGTTTAAAGGAATTTGACCATGACGGCACAGGATACATTGCGACTGACAAGCGAACAGTATGAGGCATGGCACTCCGACCGTAGCTACGACTACGACTCGCAGTTTGCCACGTCGGGGCGTTCCCTCGGCTCCATGATTGGCGAATGGCTTGACAAGATGATGTCATCCTTCGTCGGCAACGAAACATATTGGGAATATCGCACATGGATATGGTGTATGGTAGCCGTTGTACTACTCATAGTAATCTTCGTGTTCCTGTGGTATAAGCATCCGAAACTGTTCCAGAGGGACAGTAAAGCGACGGAGCTTGAGTATGATGTAGTAGAAGACAATATCTATGGAGTTGATTTCGACAGTAAGTTGCAGGAGGCAGTTGATGCCGGAGATTTCAGTGAGGCGGTGCGCCTGCGCTATCTTCAGACGCTGCGCTGGCTTAGCGATAGGAAACTGATAGACTGGCAGCCGTTTAAAACCCCTTCTCAGTATTCGGCAGAATATAGAGAACATGGTTTCCGCTCGTTGACAATACTCTTTCAACGTATTAGATATGGAGGGTTCGTTGCCGACAGACAGATTTTTGAGGAGGCCGACAGACTGTATTCTTCGACTGTAGAAAAAGGCGTACAGCATGATGGCGACGATAGCAACGACGGCATCAGTCAAAGGAAAGGAGGTACGGAGTGAAGAGAAGTAGAATATATATACTGTCTGTAATATTTCTTGCCGTCGTTCTTATGTGCATACAGATGCGCCTGCCGCATGATTTCTCGTGGAGGGAGAGTTATGCTGCTGACGACAGGGAACCTTATGGATGCTTCGTCTTCGACAGTATCATGAGGCAGACCATGCCGCATGGATATGAGGTGAAGAATCTACCGGTAAAAAAACTGTCTAAGGAGTGTCGGGAGAAAAAACAGAATGTGCTCATTGCCGCTCCGCTAATCTCACTCTCCCGTAGTGACTGCCGCAGTTTGAAGCAACTGGCAGAGAGCGGGGCTGACATTATTGTTGCTGCAAGGAATACTGAGGATTTGCGTACAGACAGTGCCTTGGAGAAAGAGTTCGGGATAAAATATTTGGAATACGACTATGTTACTGCGTCTAAAGTAGTGAGTGCAGCAAAGCGTAACAGCATGGAGCATGCTTTCGACACGATACGTTGGACTCAAGATGTTGTGTTCCCGCAAAAAGAATACCGCTGTTATGCTTTCGTTACTAACCAGTATATGGCGGTATTTGACGAAAGTCATAAAGGCAGGGTACTGGCATATACCGGCGAAAAGGTAGTGGCATACCGCATGCCGTTTGGCAATGGCAGCATCACCTTCGTTTCCACGAGTCTTGCATTCACCAACTATGGAGTGATAAGTTCCTCGATAAGTGGATACACCATGCGACTGATGTCACAGATAGCAAGTCGGCATGTAGTGCGAACCACCACATTCTTGTCTTCACCCGATGAGGCTGGCGGATATGAGTCGCCAACAGGTTATTTCTTCAAAGACCCACCATTGCGTCTTGCCTTGCTCGTTTCTTTCTTTGTCGTCGTCATATTCATGGTTACCAATGCCCGGCGCCGGCAGAGGGCAATCCCTGTATTGCCGGCAAAGCGAAGCAACAGCTTGGAGTTCATACGCCTCATCGGTTCGTTGTATTGGCAGAGCCACGACAATGCCGATTTGGTAAGAAAGAAATATTCGTTCTTCTGCGACAAGATAAGGCGGCAGACAGGCATCGACCTCAGTAACGTTGCCGACGACGGGGATAATTTCTGTATGCTTTCGAGCCATACGGGAATCGACAGCGAGGAGATAAAACGGATGATACTTAATGCCCGTTTCTTGACGTTCAAGGATGTTGCAGTTTCCGACAAGGAACTAAAAGATGCCGTTGACGACATGGACAGGATAGAGGCAAAGATATAATTTACAGAACTTTCAGATTAACATTCTTCCCCTCTCCCGTCTTCCCTTGTCAGGGGAGAAACGGTTACTCTTTCTGCAGGAGAGAAACGGTTACTCTTTCTGCTTGAATACAGATGTATTTGTTTGTAAGACATTTGCCCGTCTGATTATTAACGACTTGTTTATCGAGTAAATAATGGCAATACTGCAAACCTTATAGCAATTAAAGGTAACTGCTCCGCAAGAAGTGTTTAGTATTAAATGCTATTGAACAATGTCTGCAAACCTTACAGCAATTAAAGGAAACTGCTCCGCCCCCGGAGGGGGAGGCGGGGGAGGGGACGATTATAAACTTGAATAATATATTAATAAAAAAAGAATATGGAAGAAAGAACAGACCTGTCGTACTTCAGTGAGAAGACAGAACAGATAAGACAAATTATTAGTGAAACGATAGTAGGACAAGACGAAGCCGTAACGATGCTCCTTACATGCTTCATCGCTCGTGGACATGTGTTGATTGAGGGTGTCCCGGGAGTGGCAAAGACACTTCTCGCACGTCTTATGGCGCGTCTCGTAGATGCCCGGTTCTCAAGAATTCAGTTTACGCCCGACCTAATGCCGAGCGATGTACTCGGCACGTCGGTGTTTAATCTCAAGACATCCGAATTCGAGTTCCATGCCGGTCCGGCTTTCGCCGACATCGTACTTGCCGACGAGATAAACCGTGCTCCGGCAAAGACCCAGGCTGCCTTGTTTGAAGTAATGGAAGAGCGCCAAGCTACAATCGACGGCACGACATACAAGATGGGAGAAATGTATACCGTTATTGCCACGCAGAATCCGATAGAGCAAGAGGGTACATACAGACTGCCTGAAGCCCAGCTCGACCGCTTTATGATGAAGATAACAATGGGATATCCGTCTGTCGATGAAGAGATTGAGATTTTGGAGCGACATAACGGAAATTCGGAGTTCTCGAAAATAAACGGCATCCAGGCAGTATTGACCCGCGATGAACTCGAAACGCTCCGCCGTCAGCTCGATAAAGTCGTTATAGAGCACACTTTGGTTAGATACATAGCGGAAATAGTCAGTCAGACCCGTATCAGCAAGGCTGTGCTCACTGCTGCTTCGCCGCGTGCTGCAATAGCCATAATGCAATGTGCCAAGGCTTATGCCCTTCTTCAGGGGAGGGACTTTGTCGTTCCAGACGACATCAAGAGTGTTGCTCCATACGTCTTGCAGCATCGCTTGCAACTCACCGCTGAGGCTGAGATGCAGGGATATACGGCAGATAAAGTGGCACGGCTGTTGATTGACAAGGTTGAAGTGCCGAAATAACAAAATATAGATAATATCAGCAGATGTATTTAAAAACCAGGTTTTATCTCCTTACTGCCTTTGTGGCTCTTGTCATTGCCACAGGGCATTTCCTTCCTGTGCTCTATGGAGTGGGCAGACTGTTTCTTCTGTTGCTTGCAGTAGCAACAGTAGCCGATGTGTGCTTGCTTTTCTGGCGGCGGTGGGTTGATGCTTCGCGCCATTGTGCGGAGAGGTTTTCAAATGGCGACGACAATACCATAGTTATTCGTGTTGAGAATCATGCACCGTTCCGTCTTTACATGAGTGTGGTGGACGAGATTCCTGTTGTTTTCCAGCGGCGCGACATTGATTTCCGACTGAATGTAAAAGCGTCCAGCGTAAAGGAGATTAGCTATACCCTTTGTCCTTTGCAGCGTGGAGAATATGGGTTCGGACGCATCCGTGTGTTTATTTCCTCTGTTCTCGGACTTGCCGAGCGGCGTATAACGTGTGGAGCCCCTGTGTCGGTGAAGGTCTATCCCTCATACCTGTCGCTCCGTAGATATGAATTCCTTGCCATTAACAACCGTCTCTCTGAGAGCGGAATAAAGCGTGTGCGCCGTCCGGGCAACAATACCGAACTGGAACAGATTCGCGAGTATGTCGACGGTGATGATTTCCGTACCATCAACTGGAAGGCATCGGCTCGCCGCAACCAACTGATGACGAATATTTATGAGGAGGAGAAGTCGCAGCAGCTTTTGTGTATCATAGACAAGGGTAGGGTAATGCAGCAGACTTTCCGTGGTATGACGCTTCTTGATTATTCGATAAATGCCTCGCTTGTTCTCTCGTATATCGCTATATTCAAGGAAGACAAGGCGGGAGTGGCGTCTTTCAGCAACAGGTTTGAGTCGTTTGTTGCTCCCGACAAGCGTAGCGGACAGATGCAGTCTATACAGGAGGCTCTGTACAGGGAAGAGTCGGACTTCAAGGAGACCGACTTTTCTGCCCTTGACTCCAGCTTGCGCCGCAATTTGCGCAAGCGCAGTCTGTTGGTGCTGTTCACAAACTTTACCGGCAAGTCGGCAGCGATGCGCCAGTTGGAGTATCTTCGTGCAATCAACCGCCAACACCGCCTCGTTGTGGTATTCTTTGAAGACAGCGAAATGGAGGAGTATTCTCTTTCTAAGCCCCGTTCCACCGAAGACTACTATCGCCACGTGATATGTCAGAAGACCATTGCCGAGCAAAGGCTCATCGTGTCGCTTCTCCGCGAGAACGGCATACTGAGTCTGTTGACTACCCCCGACAGACTCTCTGTAGATGTAATCAACAAGTATCTTGAAACAAGAAATAAATAATAAACTCTGTAATTCATAATAAATATTCTTTCATTTTATATATGAGAAAAAATAATATTCATATAATTTCATCACTCTGTTTGGCACTGTGCATTATAATATGTATAGTATCTTCGTGCCATAAATCTCATCAATATCCGAAAGAACTTATAGAGATAGATTCTTTATGTGATATTCAGCCTTACACAGCCCAAGCAAAACTTAGAAGAATAGAATGCAAATATAATATCAAAGATGATGGAAATAATTGGTATTACAGATTTCTCTGTCTAAAGTCAATAGCAAAAGGCAATGGTAAATATAATAATATATCAGAGATACAAGACATTATAAACCACTATGGGAAAACAGGTGATGAAGATATTTTGCTACAAGGGCTTTATTGTGCAGGATGTATCTATAGAAATTATAATGATATAACATCATCAAACCAATATTTCCTTGAATGTCTAAAAATGATGAAAGACAGACAAAAAAGTACTTTATTGTATTTATGCTATTATCAATTAGGCTATAACTATTCAATGCAAGGATTGCATAAAGAAGCATTGCCGTATCAGTTGAAATCATTACGTTACAATCAAAAATGCAATAACCAGAGACGTGTATTGTATGATTGTGAAGAATTGGCATGGACTTACGGATGTTTAGAAAAGAAAAATGTGGCATTAAAATATATTCAAAAAGCCAATTCGTTGGCATACAGCATTAAAGACTCCGACAAAATATCTGAAACAGAATGTCAACTTGCCGTGCATTATATGGAATACGGACAATTGAATAAAGCAAAACTGCATATTGATATTTCGCTTAAGCAAAAGAACAGGAATAATCTAAGTGCGTTATACTCCACAGCCCTTGAAATCTATTCCCGATTAGGATTTAACGATACGGCAAAGATCTTCTGCGACTCGACAATCACCTGTGGTAATATCTATGGAAAGAAATATGCATATTGGTGGCTGGCAATATACCATAATAAAAAGGGTGAACAGCAAGCTACACATTACTGCATACAAAAATACAAAGAATATTCAGATTCTGTTGAAAAGGCTGTTGCCGCTGAGGCTTCAGCCAAAGCCAATGCATTATACAATTACAGCATCAGGGAAAAGGAAAATATTACGTTGAAAAATGAAAACACAATCAAGAAACTATACATCATTGTAATATTTTCGCTTTTGATAATTGTTATGCTCTCGTCTTTTATACTATATAAGAGAATCGCGAGGAAAAAGCGTGCAATAGAGAAAAGATATAAGATGCTTGTCGCTCTGAGGAAAAAAGAAAATGAAGCTACCGAATGCATCATCAAGGAAAAAGAAGATGAATTGGAAGACATAAGGAAAAGACTTTCCTCAATAAGCAATCTTGAAACTCAGAATATGGCTGAGTTGAAAAAATTCTTATTCTGAAAGAGAAGCAGTTGCATGATATCAACAACGACGTTATAATGAAAAGTTCTGCGATACAAGCATAAAAAAAACAAGTATATACAAGCGGATTGTTTCGTTATATGAAAGCAATAGTCATATTAAGCCTGACGAGTGGAATGATTTGAGACTGGCTGTTTTCGGTATATACTCGTCTTTTGAAGATAGACTTTCAGAGCTTTGTCCGATGAGTGATACTGAACTAAAGACATGCCTTCTGATGCGAATAGGTCTCAACTCTGCGAAAATATCAAAGCTTCTCAATAAGTCCCAAAGTTCAATATACTCCATCAGTCGACGGCTGTGCCAAAAGAATTTCGGAAATTTTGCATCACCAAGTGAGTGGGAGAAGTTTATAAAATCCATTTATTAAAGCAAAACAATGCTTATAATCCTGCAAAAAGTTGTGCAAAAGTTATGCATTTTCAATAAAAAAGGCAAATGCAAAACTTTTGCACAACTTTTTATTTGTATGTTTCAATCCCTGTCAATTAACTTTGCAGCGAATAAACCTAAAAATAAACGCTTATGAAAACAAGAACGCTGACAGCATTATTGGCAGTGCTTATTACATTATCAATCAATTCAAAGACACAGATAACGATGTATGACATCAAGGGGCATACACCACCTCATAACTCTGGAATTCCGATAGTTGACTCTGACGGTGACGACATAACAATCAAATCCGATTCTACTATATATAATGTAGACATTGTTATTCGCGACCAGTTCGGTAACGTTATGCATCATTCCACGCAGAATATCGGACCGATGGGAACAACGATTTCTGTACCGGATTATGGTGAGGGGACAGAAAAGATGACAATTGATATATATTATGATGAGAAACATCTGAGTGGATGTTTTGAGTAAAAAACGATTCCATTTTTTATTCACTCATAAAAACAAAAAGTTATGAAAAGAATTACATTAATTACAGCAATGTTTTTGTTTCTACAACTATGCATCGTTTCAGTTGCAATAGGAGATGAAAACTACAAACTATGTTATTCAAAAGATGATTTTTCTTTTATGAAAGATTCTCTTGGAAGAATACATATAAAATCAGAAAAGCAGATGGCTTTTTATGGCGACAATATTTCTTCGCCTGCTTTACCTATGTTTTCTGTCAATTTAGCCCTGCCTTTTGGAAAGTCATATAGCAATACCGAGATAACGCTGTCAAAGAAATTGATAATGAAAGATGTTGATTTAGCACCTGTGCCACAAGTTTATCCTACGAACTTTTACATTTCTGCGCCAGAGAATAAGGCTGTAGATTATGCTGGAGCGACTTTCCCCGACAAAAATGTAGAGTTTATCTGCACTAGCACATTTGACAATGTCAATATCGCACGTTTTATCGTGTGCCCATTTGTCTACGACAGCAAGATGAAAGAACTATACCTCGTGGACAAAATAGATTTGAAATTAAAAACGACAGAAGGAAAAAGTCTAAAACGTAGCTTTAATGTCAGTAATGAAACATTTGACATGGTAAAGTCTAATGTTTACAACGAACATTTTGTAGATTCTCTTTTTCTCAAAGTTGAAAAAAATGTATTTCTTGAAGATAGGATAGATTATGTAATAATTACGAACAAAGCATTGGCTGCATCTTTCAAACCGCTTTCTGACTGGAAAACGACAAAGGGTGTAAGAACAAAAGTTGTCACCACTGAATATATAAACAGTTTCTATAAAGGTAACGACCTGCAAGAAAAGATAAAGAGGTGTATATATTCAATGTATAAAGCATATGGTATAAAATATGTTATGCTCGGAGGAGACGACACTGTGGTTCCTGTGAGAGGATGTTATAGCAAATCTTTTGACTGTGGCAAAATGGATTACCTAATAGACAAAACTATACCTACAGATTTGTATTTTGCCTGTTTTAATGGAAATTTCGAATGGAATTCAAATGGGAACGACTTGTATGGAGAAGTTGAAGACTACGTTGATTTTACACCAACTGTATTTGTAACAAGATTACCTGTAAGAACAGACACAGATGTCGATTCATATATATATACAAACTTCTTACTTATGAGAAAGATCCCCTTTCAAAGGAATGGTCCAACACTTTTATATCTATGGGAAGTGAAATGAAGAACGAACGACCCATAGGCAAAAGCACAAGTGAAGAAATGGCTGATTATTTTTATGAAAATTACATAAAAGGCCATTGGAGTGGAACCTGGTATAAATTCTTTGACACAGGAACAAATATACCAGATAAAAATAATTATGAATTTCATTGTGGAAACATACATGAAGAATTTTCTAAAGGATATTCGTTTGTTGACTTTATCTCGCATGGACTTCAATACATGTGGCTAAATAATCCTTCGGGAGGGTATTCTTGCTATGAAGCTGATCGCTTGATAAACAAAGGCTTTTCTATAATAACAACAAATGCATGTGTAACAAATGCTTTTGATTCAACAGAAAAAGATTTGGAGGTTGATCCCTGTTTGAGCGAAAGTTTTATAAGAAATCGCAACAGTGGTGTCCTTGCATATTTGGGATGTTCACGAGCCGGATGGTATTCTGCTGTTCCTTACCCTTTGTATTCTACAATGTACAATGCACTTTTTTATCAGAATCTGTTCTCGTCTGATTTTGAAAATAAGAATTATGGAGTTTTAGTAGCAGCGGCAAAAAATAATATGGTGAACAAGTGCAATACCTATAATTGTGATAGATGGATACAATTGGGACTGAATCCAATAGGAGACCCGGAGATGCCTATATTTACAGAACTACCAAAAGAAATTACAAATGCGAATATCGATATTATAGGAGTAAATAAGCTTGAAGTTAACACAAACTTAGACAATCCAACGATATGCGTTATGAGTGCTGATGATAACGGAAAAGCATATTATAAGGTAGTAAGAGGAAAATCAACGGATGTATTTACAGACATTCCGTCAAATGTTTCTGTATGTATAACCAAACAGAACTATATACCAAAAATATTCACTCTTAAATCTATGCACATACAAAATGAAAGTATTTCAGATTCATCCATTCACTACAAAAATGACGTTATATATATAGGTTCTTCAGTTACAAAAACGAAACCTACAGGAGCTGTAACTTTTGATTCTCCATCAGCTGTAATCGAAGCCGATACGATAATGATAGAACCAGAAACAACTATATGTAAAGACAGCAAAATAGAATTACGAAACATAAAATAAACTAATTATGAAAAAGAATTTGATATTATCAATGTTAATGCTTGCAGCAAGCATTTTCAGTGTAAGTGCACAAATAAAGTATTCTGACGGATCCGTAAAGATAAATGGTGTAGACCAGAAACTATCGTACAAACTGACCGCCAAAGACTGGAACGGAACGTATCTTACCTGCAAAGACAGCAATTATTTTCAGGTTGACGTAACTCCCGACAATCCGCGAATTGCCGGAACCGGAAATCAGGTTGTCTTCTTTAATACGGAAACGAGTACTTTTAATAGCATTCAGGTTGCCAACGTCTATAACTATTCTGATGCAAGGGCAAAAGAAAATATCCAAGATGTTCAGTCTGGTTTGAATACGGTTTCTCAACTTCGCCCCGTAACTTATAAATGGAAGCAAGAGAGTATAAAAATAGACTCTTTACGGAATTTAACTCCCGCTGGACCATGGGAATCAGAGAAACCTCAGTTCGGATTCTTGGCTCAGGATATGGAGAAAGTTATCCCAGACATTGTAATGAGCGACAATCATGGCTTTAAGGTTGTTAACTACATTGCACTTATACCTGTACTTGTGAAGGCTGTTCAGGAGCTTCAAGAGATTGTTGACAATCAGGCAACTGTCATAGAACAACTTAAAAGTTCAAGTACCTCAATGGTACAGACTAAAAACGAAAACAAAATTGTAAAATGTACTACAGACGGAAACAACAATCTATTGACCATTTCAACAGAACTTGCAAATGATGCCTCAAATCCGAAATTGCTCATTTCTTCCACCACAGGTGACAAGGAGAAAACAATAAACTTAAATAAATATTCTCCTACGATTTCTGAGGATGTTTCAGGTTTGCATAAAGGCGTTCATGTGGCAACACTTTATATCAACGACACGCCTGTTGACTCTAAAAACTGGATAAAAGAATAAAAAGTGAAATTAAATTTTGTGAACATTCAAAATTATTCTATATTTGTAGGAATAGAATAACAATATTAATTTTAAAAGGGATTATTATGAAAAATATATTGCTTATACTTCTTGCGCTGACATCTTTTTGCAGAGTTGACGCACGCGACTATTTGCCGGTATATACCGAAGGAAAGGTATGGAACTATAGTTACTACAAGATGGTGGACGGCGAAGTGCAAAAGGCTGAATACCAGCGGTATGTGGATAAGGATACGATAATAGATGGAAAAAACTGCAAGATAATCTTGTCACGTAAAATGAAAGACGATTATAATATTCATTACTTGGAAGACAAAGAGGTAGTATATGAAAGCGATAAAAAAATATATTCTGTATATTATTGGGTTATAGGAGGTCCCCAATTTGAATTAAGGCTTGATTTCAATCTTGAATCAGGTGACCATTTTAAAATATATGATTATTATCCAATAGACTTCTATGTATCCTCTACAGATTCTGTTATTGGTGGCGACATAAAGCGCAAAAGGATAAAGTTAGCTTTTGGTGATAATTGGGATTGTAAAGGAGAGGATGCTGATTGCTGGATAGAGGGGGTTGGTACGACATTGACGACATGGCTTGAAAATACATTGGCAAGACCTACATGTACTAAACCTGAAGATATGGTAATAGCACGTTTTGACTCTTGCTATGACGGTGGCGTATGCATATACAAGAGTGACGAGCAGCCTCCTACGCTATCTGACTTCACGAGTGCAATTGTGTCGGTAACGGCTGACAGACTCAGTGATAAAAAAATGTATAACCTCTCCGGACAACAGGTGGGCAAGGACTACAAGGGAATAGTAATACAAGGTGGAAAGAAGTTCTGCAAGTGAAAATCACAATAAATCTTTTAAAATTACAATAAAATTTGAGAAGAACCAAAAAAGTTTTCGGACGTTTTACCCTCACACCCTCACCAATAGCCTTGAAAGCCCCTGTTTATCGAACTTCTGAGGTGTGAGGGATAGTGTGAGGGGTCGATACTTACCCCTCACACTTTCAACGGGGGAATACTGTCTTCGGATGACTCCTTATTCACCGCTAGTGCTAAAGCTATCTTTCGCTATCGGTATTTCTATGCTGCACCAAAAGTGCAGCATAGAAGCACTTTTGGTGCCACTATTATTCGGCATTAGTCTTTGCTGACACTTTCCAAAGTGTTGTTATTGTTGTTGTGGAGTGGCAGTATTCTTCCTGTAATATATATTATCGGAAGTGAGAGGGATTTTAGACGAAAACAATAAAAACACAACATATTAAGATACATGATTTTTATTGTTGTCCTCTATCTGTGAGCTACATTGTTTTTTATGTTTATCGCCCGA
>DBKQ01000118.1:10445-16631 GCA_002298545.1 Prevotella sp. UBA746 | reverse complement strand
CGAAGTGACTCTTTGTATAATGCAAGATGTGGACGGAAGAGAGCTTGCTCTCTAACGGACATATCTTGCATTATGCAATAAGCCGAAGGCTTGCAAAACGACATCGGGGGTTTTGTCAGTTTTTGTCTAAAACACAAGAAGCATCCGATAATATATACTATCACTCAAAATACCGGAAGAACCTTCTTTTTATAGTTTGAAATGTAGGATTTGGCATATTTCGGCGTTTATGGTTTTAAGTTTCAGCTTTTTTGTATAATTTTGCAGCATAATCGTTAATGTGTAAGAAGAGTATGAAAAGCATTCTCATAAAAGATACCACGATATCAGAGAGAATAGACATCGTGAGACAGTCGCTCGACTTCGGCGACGGCGAGTGTGAGGGAGTCGACATGGAAGACATGTACGACGACTATATTTACGGACGTAAAGAACTGCAGGAGATAAATCTGGAGTTTTCGAAGAAAAACAACGGCTTTGTCACCTCCGGCGAAATACGACAGACACCAAAGTGCGGATATTGAGAAACATATAATATAAAAAGGTATAAAAAATAAACAAGACAATATGCAAGACTTTAGATTTTATGCACCTACCGAGGTAGTCTTCGGCAAGGACTCAGAGGAACATCTCGTGGAGATGATAAAGAAATACGGTGGACACAAGGTATTGTTACACTACGGCGGACACAGTGCGGAACGTTCCGGACTGCTCGGTTCCGTTCGCCAGCGTCTCGCCGATGGCGGGATAGAATTCGTTGAACTCGGCGGAGTAAAGCCGAACCCGCGACTCACCCTCGTTCATGAGGGCATAGAACTCTGCCGTAAGGAAGGAGTAGACTTTATCCTTGCCGTAGGCGGCGGAAGCGTAATCGACTCCTCAAAGGCAATCGGTTACGGCGTGAAATACGACGGAGATGTATGGGATATCTATGCACGCAAGTATGCACCAAAGGAAACACTCCCCGTGGGAAGCATCCTCACCATACCGGCTGCCGGTAGCGAGATGAGCGATTCGAGCGTGATAACAAACGAGGAGCTGGAACTGAAGATAGGATATTCCGACAACCTCTGTCGCCCTAAGTTCACCATCATGAACCCTGTAAGGACATACACCCTGCCGCCATACCAGACAGCATGCGGCGCCACCGATATCATGATGCACACGATGGAACGCTACTTCGGAAAGGTAGACGACATGACACTCATCGACAATATTGCCGAGGCTCTGATGCGTACGGTAAAGGAAAGCGTGTTCCATGTGCTCCGCAATCCGGAAGACTACCGCAACCGTGCCTGCATCATGTGGGCTTCAAGTCTTGGACACAACGACTTGACCGGCGACCGCTCTTATGCCGACTTCGCAACGCATCAGCTGGAACACGAGCTGAGCGCAATCTTCGATGTGGCACACGGCGCAGGACTCGCTGCCCTATGGCCGAGCTGGGCAAGATACGTATATAAGGAGAACGTTTCGCGCTTCGTTCGCTTTGCCGTTAACGTGATGGGTGTAGACAACGACTTTACTGATCCCGAAGCAACGGCTCTTGCCGGCATCGAGGCAATAGAGCGATTTTATCGTGCCATCGGTATGCCGACAAGCATCCATGAACTCATCGGCAGAGACGTTACCGACGAGGAGATACAGCTGATGGCACGCAAGTGCAGTCATGACGACGGCAGGACAATCGGTGGTTTCAAGGCCCTCGACCGTCATGATATGGAAGAGATATACAAGATGGCAAGATAGTATGAAAGAGGGCAGTAGACTGTTCGGCAAGGGCTTCGTATTGCCGTTTGTCGTGATAACCACATGCTTTGCCCTTTGGGGCTTTGCCAATGATATCACGAATCCGATGGTAAAGGCATTCTCCAAAATCTTCCGTATGTCGGTAACCGACGGCACACTGGTTCAGGTGGCGTTCTATGGCGGATACTTTGCCATGGCATTCCCGGCAGCCATGTTTATACGGCGGTATTCGTATAAGGCTGGCGTGATGCTCGGACTGACGCTGTATGCCGTCGGGGCGTTCCTCTTCTTCCCCGCAAGGGATATGGGGGAGTATTATGCCTTCCTGTTGGCATATTTCGTGATGACATGCGGACTGTCGTTTCTCGAAACCTCATGCAGTCCGTATATACTCAGTATGGGACCGGAAGAAACGGCGACCAGAAGACTTAACCTCGCCCAATCGTTCAACCCGATCGGTTCGCTGCTCGGCATGTATGTGGCGATGAATTTTATTCAGGCGCGGCTAAACCCTATGAGCACCCTGGAGCGCAGCAAACTCTCCGAGACTGACTTCGAGATGGTGAGAGACCACGATCTGTCGGTGCTCATCGAACCGTATCTTGCCATCGGCATCGTTATATTGGCAGTATTGCTCGTCGTGTGGCTCCTGCGCATGCCGAAGACCGGTGAAGGCGACAATGGGCGTGAAGGCGGAAAGACAGACAAGTTTGTCCCTACGCTGCGCCGACTGTTCAGTATGCCGCGATACAGAGAGGGAGTGTTCACGCAGTTCTTCTATGTCGGTGTGCAGATAATGTGCTGGACGTTTATCATACAATACGGAACGCGGATATTCACCGCCCAAGGCATGTCGGAAATAGACGCAGAGGTGTTGTCGCAGAAATACAACATCGTGGCAATGGTAATCTTCTGTCTCTCAAGGTTCATCTGCACCTTCATCCTCAGGTATTTCAATGCCGGACAGTTGCTCATGTGTCTTGCCGTGCTCGGTGGTTGCCTCACGGTAGGAGTGATAGTGTTGCAGAACATTTACGGAATGTATTGCCTCGTGGCAATAAGCGCCTGCATGTCGCTCATGTTTCCAACGATATACGGAATATCCCTCCGCGGACTTGGCGATGACGCAAAAGTAGGTGCCGCCGGACTCGTTATGGCAATCCTTGGTGGAAGCGTGTTGCCGGCAGTACAGGCAAGCATAATCGACCTCGGAGAGGTGATGGGCATGCCGGCAGTAAACCTGTCGTTCGTCTTGCCGCTCCTGAGCTTTGTTGTCATCTCCGTGTTCGGATACCGCACGATGAGAAGGGAGAGAGCGTAAACGCTTTTGTATCGGAATAAAGAAAGGAAAGACGTATTTTTTTTGCTGAAAGATGCTGATAACAGGCGGAAAATTTGGAAGTTACGAGAATAATGTCTACCTTTGCACCGCTTTTCGGCGTAATCGCTGGCAGGAAGAAGAGTGGCCTGTTATGTTGCGTTGGAACGATAAACAATTTTAAATTAATAAATTACAATGGATTTAATTAAAGTTGCTGAGGAAGCATTTGCAAGCGAGAAGCAGTATCCTAAGTTCAAGGCTGGTGACACTGTTACCGTAGCTTACAAAATTATCGAGGGTTCTAAGGAGCGTATCCAGCTCTACCGTGGTGTTGTTATCAAAATCAACGGCGAGGGCACAAAGAAGCGTTTCACTGTACGCAAGATGTCTGGAACTGTTGGTGTAGAGCGTATCTTCCCAATGGAGTCTCCTAACATTGCAAGCATCGAGTTGAACAAGGTTGGTAAGGTTCGTCGCGCTAAGTTGTATTACCTGCGCAATCTTACTGGTAAGAAGGCTCGTATCGCTGAGAAGAGAGTTATCACAAAGGAGTAATAACAACTTCTTTACGCAGTTCGTTAGAACAAACGAAAAGATAATATGGCAGCTCGTCCGCTTCGTGTGGATTGGCTGCCATGTTTCGTTTAAGGAGTAAGGGGCGTCGGATGTCTATATAATCTGTTCTTGTTTCATGGTTATAATCTTCCCCTCCCCCGCCTCCCCCTCCGGGGGCGGAGCAGTTACTCTTTCTGCTAAAAATAAGATCTCTTCATGTAAATTTATTTATAATACAGATTTGTTAGTGAAACAGGCTTAGTAATGCCAAATATATAAGATAGTAGCAATAAAGGTAACTGCTCCGCCCCTGGAAGGGGAGGCGGGGGAGGGGAAGTAAAAAAAATAAATCAAGCCGAATGGTAGAAATGAAAGAAAAACTGAACGAATATTATAAAAGGAGGTATGACGAACTCTCGGTGGAACTGAGGGCAAGAAAGAAAAAAGTGAGATGGTTTGTTGCAACGGAAATACTGTCGTTCGTTGCGGCAGTAGTCGTTGCCGTGATGTTTATATCCGAGAAGATAAGCGTCATGCCGTTTATCTTTATCTTCAATCCGGTGTTTGCCCTCTTCCTCGTAACGAAATGGGTAGACCGCTTAAACACGCAAAAGGCGGAAGGGATAGAGGCAAAGCTCAGTGTGTATTCCGACAACCTGAAATACCTTAAAGGCATATACTCATCTTTCGACGATGGCAGGAGGTATGTAAATCCCAAGCATCAGTATTCGTATGATATGGATATATTCGGCAAGGACTCACTCTTTCAGCGCATTTGCCGAACAGTTACGATGGGAGGAGCCGACCGCCTGGCAGATATTCTTTCCTCCAGTGCCCTTCCCGGTGCATCGGCTGATGAATGTCGAAAGGCGGTGGAGCGGCGACGCCGGGCAATAGCCGAACTTGCTGAGATGGAAGAGTGGCGCACGGATTTTCTTGCCGTGGGATATAAGAATAAGGTGCATACGGAAACAATACGCAGAGCTCTTGACGAGACACGGAAGGCAGATATACCGAAATGGGCACTTTCAAACGCTTCTTTAGCTCTGGCTGCCGGGGCGATGACTGTTTTTATGGTTTTGTTCCTTCTTACAGTATTCGGTAATCTGAGTGCAGATTTTGTTAGTATCTGGACGGTGGTGCAGCTCGGAGCGAGTATCGGACTGTCGGCTAAGGCGATAAAGATGATAAGCAAGTCTGTTAGCAGACTCAGCGGTAGTATGAAACCATACATCGCTTTGCTGGAACACATATCGAAAACCTCATTCAAAGAAGAGGAGAATAAGAGAATCGTAGCCACTTTGAATCTTGACAGCGATGCAGCCCTCGCGTCGATGAAAGAACTGAAGGGTATTCTTGATGCTCTTGATAGGAGAGCAAATGTTCTTGGACTCGTAATTTTCAACGCCTTGGCGTGGAGCGACCTCTTCCTCGTGCGCCGTTATCTGCGTTGGCAGCGTCGCAATATGCAGAATATATATTTGTGGATTGACGCCGTAAGCGATATGGATGCAATGGTGTCAATGGCAACGATGAGATATAACGAACCTTGTAGTCAAGAAGCGCAGGTGTCGGATGATGAAGGTGTCGTTTTTGAAGCAAACGGACTGTGGCACCCGTTCCTCGGCGAGAAGGCGGTGAAGAATGACTTTACCATAAAAGACGACAACTATTATATCATCACGGNNTATGGCGGGAAAGAGTACCTTCCTCCGTTCTGTCGGGATAAACTACATTCTTGCAATGAGCGGTATGACTGTCTTTGCCGATAGCTTAAAGGTTTCGGTATTTTCACTCTTCAGCAGTATGCGTACAAGCGATGACCTTGCCGGCGGCATAAGTTATTTCAATGCAGAACTGTTGCGGCTTAAACTCCTTCTCGAAAACGTGCGGAAAAACAGACATACGCTGATAATTCTCGACGAGATACTGAAGGGTACCAACTCGCTCGACAAATTAAACGGTTCGCGAATGTTTCTTGAAGCAGCGGCAAAACTGCCGGTTACCGGAATAATAGCCACCCACGATCTTGAACTTTCAAAAATGGCAGAAGCTCAGCCGGAGCGCTTCCATAATTACTGCTTCGAGATAAAGCTGGCGGATAATATAACATATACATATAAGATTACTCCCGGAGTGGCACGCAATCAGAATGCAACTTATCTGTTGAGAGGTATTCTCCAGGGATGATATTGATAATTTAGAATTAAATCGTAAGTTCAAATTAAGAGTATCCATAAGAGAATAGAATGACAATAAAAATCTTATTTGTTAAGGTTGTATTGTTAATTATATGTAAAAGATTGAGCTGCGGAGGTCCTATATTATATAATGTGTAGAAAAATTCATACCTTTGCAATCCGATTATTTAACGGGGAAACACTTAGAACCCCATGAATGTTGTGTTAATAGTCTTGCTTTTGGCCGAGTGAGACGGTTAGTGAATCAATATTCAAACGACTTTTTAAATGTTTGTCTTCTCCTATTATATATAATAAGGTAAGATGAAAGGGTTGAAAAGGCGTAAAGAAAGTAATAAAAAAACGTTTTTTAGTAGTAAA
>DBKQ01000118.1:5153-10434 GCA_002298545.1 Prevotella sp. UBA746 | reverse complement strand
TTAAGTTACAAGACTATTTCCGCAAACAAGGAAACAGTAAACAAAGAGTGGGTTGTTATTGACGCCACAGACCAGGTAGTTGGTCGTCTTTGCTCAAAGGTAGCAAAACTGTTGCGCGGAAAGTACAAGCCAAACTTCACTCCTCACGTAGACTGTGGAGACAACGTAATTATCATCAATGCCGGTAAGGCTTACTTCACTGGCAAAAAGGAAACCGATAAGGTTTACACTCGTTATACTGGTTACCCAGGTGGACAGCGCTTCAATACTCCTGCAGAGCTCCGTACTCGCAAGGGTGGTGTTGACAAGATTATCCGTCACGCCGTTAAGGGTATGCTTCCAAAGGGTTCGCTCGGACGCAGCCTGATGGACAACCTTTATGTTTATGAGGGAACAGAGCACAATCACGAGGCTCAGAAACCAAAAGCAATCGATATTAACCAGTATAAATAATTAACACGATAATGGAAGTAATTAACGCAATTGGTCGCCGCAAGAGTGCCGTAGCACGTGTTTACATGAGCGAGGGTACTGGCAAGATAACCATTAACAAGAAAGATATTACTGAGTATTTCCCATCAGCAATCGTACAGTATGTTGTTAAGCAGCCTCTGCTCGCTCTCGATGCTGTTGAGAAGTATGACATCAAGGCTAACCTCGACGGTGGTGGCTTTACAGGTCAGAGCCAGGCTCTTCGCCTCGCTATCGCCCGTGCCCTCGTTAAGGTAAATGCTGAGGACAAGAAGGCTTTGAAGGATCACGGATTCATGACTCGCGACTCTCGTGCCGTTGAGCGTAAGAAGCCAGGTCGTCCAAAGGCTCGTCGTCGCTTCCAGTTCAGCAAGCGTTAATCCTCTGGATAGCTGGACGCTGTTTAGTATCTAAACTGACGGGACCCACCTGTATCAGGACTACCCGCCGGTTGGTTCTAACAAAACAGAATTAATAAGAAAGTAAACAAAACATTTAACAAGAAAACAAAATGTCAAGAACAAATTTTGATATGCTTCTGAAGGCCGGATGTCACTTCGGTCACCTTACACGCAAGTGGAATCCTGCAATGGCTCCTTACATCTTCATGGAGCGTAACGGCATTCATATCATCGATCTGTATAAGACTGTAGCCAAGATTGACGAGGCTGCTGAGGCTCTGAAGCAGATTGCAAAGTCAGGAAAGAAAATCCTGTTCGTTGCTACTAAAAAACAGGCTAAGGACGTTGTAGCTGCTAAGGCTGCTTCTGTTAATATGCCATACGTTATCGAGCGTTGGCCGGGCGGTATGCTCACTAACTTCCCTACAATCCGTAAGGCTGTGAAGAAGATGGCTAACATCGATAAGCTGATGAACGACGGAACTTATTCTAACCTGTCTAAGCGCGAGATCCTGCAGATCTCTCGTCAGCGTGCTAAGCTCGAGAAGAACCTCGGTTCTATCGCCGACCTTACTCGTCTGCCATCTGCACTCTTCGTTGTTGATGTTATGAAAGAGGCCATCGCCGTTAAAGAGGCTAAGCGTCTTGGTATTCCTGTATTCGCTATCGTGGATACAAACTCTAATCCTAAAGACGTTGACTTCATGATTCCTGCAAATGATGACGCTAAGGACAGCATCGACGTAATCTTGTCGGCTTGCTGCGACGCTATCAACGAGGGACTTGAGGAGCGCAAGGTTGAGAAGGCTGACGAGAAGGCTGCTAAAGAGCAGGCTGAGGCAGCTGAGGACAAGCCAAAGCGCGCTCGCAAGGCTGCACGTAAGGAAACTCCTGCTGAGGAGACTCCTGCAGAGGCTTAATCAATAACAGTATAAAGTAAATGGGAACGTTGAATTAATGACTTTACGGAAAACTTAATTCAATGTTCCTTTTTTCAATATTAATCTAAAACCTAATTCATTTTTTTAAGACTATGGCTGTATCAATAGCTGATATTCAGAAGCTGCGCAAAATGACTGGCGCTGGTCTTTCTGATTGCAAGAAGGCTCTCACTGATGCTGAGGGCAATTTCGAAAAGGCAGTAGAGATTATCCGTGAGAAGGGACAGGCTATCGCTGCTAAGCGTTCTGACCGCGAGACTTCTAACGGTTGCGTTCTCGTAAAATATGCTGATGGCTTCGGTGCTATCGTTGCCTTGAAGTGTGAGACTGACTTCGTTGCTAACGGAGCTGACTATATCAAACTGACACAGGACATCCTCGACGCTGCTGTTGCTGCAAAGGCTAAGAGCCTTGACGAGGTTAAGGAGCTGACTCTGGCTGACGGAACTAAGGTTCAGGACGCTGTCGTTGCTCGTTCTGGTATCACCGGTGAGAAGATGGAGCTCGACGGCTACAACTTCATCGAGGGTGAGAACGTTTCTACTTACGACCACATGGGCAAGCACACTCTCTGCACTATGGTTCAGACTAACAAACCGGCAGAGGAGCAGGCTCACGCTATCGCTATGCAGGTAGCTGCCATGAAGCCTATGTTCCTTGACGAGGCTTCTGTATCTCAGGAGTTCATCGAGGAGGAGAAGAAGGTAGCTGCTGAGAAGACAAAGCAGGAGCTGGTTCAGAAGGCTGTTGAGGCTGCTCTGAAGAAGGCTGGCATCAACCCTGCACACGTTGACTCTGAGGAGCACATGGAGTCTAACATCGGCAAGGGATGGATTACTGCTGAGGACGTTGCCAAGGCTAAGGAAATCATCGCTACTGTTTCTGCAGAGAAGGCTGCTAATCTTCCTGCTCCGATGATCGAGAACATCGTGAAGGGTCGTATCAACCGCATCTTCAAGGAGAACTGTCTGCTTAACCAGGAATTCATCCAGGACAGCAAGCAGTCGGTTTCTGACTATCTGAAGGCTGCCGACAAGGAGCTTACAGTGGTTGACTTCAAGCGTTTCTCTTTGAGCGCTGACTAATCCGCAGGATTATTCTATAAATAATATAAAGCCAGGCAAAGGATTCGTATAATCGTTTGCTTGGCTTTTAATGTTTTCTGTTTTAATTCAAATGTCATGTATATGGAGGGTTTTAAAATGGTGTATATGGATGGATTTAAATTGATGAGGTTCATTTCCTTTATTCTGTTTTTATTGATTTCTACCAATGCCTTTTCTCAAGTTAAGGTTGTTGATGAAAACGATAAACAGCCTGTTATCTCGGCAAGTGTCTTTAATGCTGCCGACGGTACATTCTTGGGAATTACTGATTATGACGGATTCCTTCCGAAATCCGCAAATGGCTGCGATAATGTTCATGTTCAGCATATAAACTATAATCCGGTAAATATTAACCCTGCATTATACAAAGACGCTAATGTACTTCTCACGTCTCGCATCCATCAACTGCCGGAGGTTAAAGTCAATAAACCGGAAGATGCAGAACTGAGAATGAAAGTTTATATCCGGCAGTATAGAGTATTGAAAGGCAAACCTGCATCCTTCTCAGAGAGCATTGCCTATTTGTATTTTAAGACAGGAAACGAAGACCAACCGACATCAAGAAAAATTCTCTCTGAAAGCAATTATGAAAATCATAATGCCATGACGGGAGAAAGCAAAATGCTGAAATCGTTGGCTTCTTGTTCCGACCCGACGATGTTTGCCTCTTTCGGCGGACATATGCTTTATAATTCCCTCAGAGGGTCACGCCGGTTAAGGAGTTCATGGAAGCGGGCTGGCAGCATATTGTATATGAATGAAGATAGCGTTAACAAGAAATGTGAGATTGTACATGACAGCCTTTTTGCCGAGAAACCTTTTAAGGTGCCATTGTTCGGTTTCTCCTTTGGTAACTTATATACATGCGAGACGTATTCTACAGAGTATGGTGCGCCGAAGATTTACAATATCTTAAATGCTTCTGAAAGATACCGCGTGTATCAGACGAAGACTATGGGATATGTAGATGAATATGCTGAGGTTTATGTTCTTGGAATAGACTATGCGACGAAGGAGGAACGAAAGGCAGACAGGAAACTCAAGAAAACAGAGTTTGTCAGACCGCAGGGAATTATTCCTTCAAATGATTTTATGTTTGAAGCTTTAAAGACAATGACTAAGATTGAAAAATAACATACAATTATTATAAGATGAAGATTTTTGCAGTAGGATTGAATTATCCGCAACACAATAAAGAGCTTAACGAAACGTTATATAAGGGAGAGAGTCCTGTAATTTTTACAAAGGCTGACTCATCATTGCTTAAAGACGGCAAACCGTTTTTTGTGCCTGATGATATGGGGCGCATCGACTATGAAACGGAAATCGTTGTGCGCATCTGCCGTCTGGGAAAAGCCATTCCCGCACGCTTCGCTCATAGATACTATGATGCCGTTACCGTGGGAATAGACTTCACTGCTCGCGACTTGCAGAAGCAGCTGCGCGAGAAAGGACTGCCGTGGGAGATGTGTAAAGGCTTTGACGGGGCGGCTGCTATCGGAGAGTGGGTATCTGTGGATAAGTTCCGCGATGTACAGACGTTGCCGTTTCATCTTGACATAAACGGAAAAACCGTACAAGAAGGCTGTACAAGCGACATGCTCTTCAAAATCGATGAGATTATAGAATATATAAGTAAGTATTTTACTCTTAAAACGGGTGATATCCTGTATACGGGAACACCGGTAGGAGTGGGTCCGGTAAATATCGACGACCACCTTGAGGGCTACATAGAAAGCCGTAAAGTACTCGAATTTAATATAAAGTAAATGAAAAGAAATATACTTCTATTCCTGATAATGATACTTCTGGGCAATACTGCCGTAGAGGCGCAGAAGTTTTTCAATCTTACAGCCAATGACGTAAGGATTGGCGACGACATGCCTGTTTTTAAATATTCGGCAAGGCTCGGCAAGGCTTATGCCGATTCCACTTATACCGTATCAATAGACTATCCGGAGTTTATTGATATGAGCAGACAGGATATTGAGAAGACAAAGACTATTGTTGCAGGAAAATTGCCGGAGATGCCTCTTGTACACCAGAATATCTGCGTGGAGAGAAAACAGGGCATATTGGAGGTATATTTCAATCCTATAGTATTCAGAAACGGCAAGTACCAGAAGCTTGTCAGTTTCATGCTTAACGTCAAGGCTAAGGCAAAAAGCAAAAGAATACTTCGTGCCGAAGCTGCGGAGGGAACATCAAAGGCAGACAGGTATGCGAAGAACTCCGTACTCGCTTCCGGCAAATGGGCAAAGATCCGTATTCCATCTACTGGCGTCTATCAGTTGACGGATGCCCTTGTAAAGCGTGCTGGCTTTACGGATTTGAGCAAAGTGAAAATCTATGGTTATGGCGG
>DBKQ01000118.1:0-5142 GCA_002298545.1 Prevotella sp. UBA746 | reverse complement strand
TGGCTTGCATAAGGAAGAACTCGAAGAGTCATCGATAATGGGATACGACGATTTAAAGGAAGTGCCAACATGTACCGTCAACGGCAAACGCCTGTTCTATGGTATCGGAACCGTTACATGGTCATCTAAATTTGCCACTACAAGAACGCGCAACCCATATTCTGATTATGGATATTATTTCCTCACGCAGGGCGATGATGAACCTGCTGCCGTAGATTCGGCGGCATTCATCGGCTCGTTTTATCCTTCGAACGACGATTACCATTCTCTGCATGAGATAGACAATTATGCCTGGTATGAGGGCGGACGCAATCTTTATGAGAGTACACCGATAAACGCTGGAGCCACTTCCACTTACACCCTGACGGCACCGGCATCCGACAACGGTACATCGGGAAGGATGATGATAAATATAACGTCGGCAACTGATGCATCTGCCGAAATCCTCTTTAATGATTCCGTCGTTGGAAATTTATATATGTCGAAATCCAAAGACGATAGCTATTCTCATGCCTTGCAGTCTTCCGGCTCTTATATGGTCAGCAATATTCAGGGCAGCAATACCGTTGCTGTGCGCAATACCGGCAGTTCCGTTATCAGACTGGATTTTATTTCCCTGACATTCAATGAACCGCGCCCAGAGCCGAAACTTTCTACAACGACATTCCCCGAGCCGGAGTATGTATACAATATAACAAACCAGAATCACCATGCCGACAAGGCTTGCGACATGATAATCATTGTGCCTACGAGTCAGAAACTAACTCCACAGGCAGAGCGCCTGAAGGCTTATCATGAGAAACACGACAAAATGAGCGTGCGCATCGTTCCGGCTGATGAGCTATACAATGAGTTCTCGAGCGGTACGCCGGAGGCTGACGCATATCGTCTGTATCTGAAGATGCTTTACGATAGAGCCGAGACAGACGGAGAAATGCCGAAGTATCTCGTTCTTTTCGGTGATTGTGTATGGGACAACAGAATGAACACTTCTGCAACATCCATGTTCAGTCCTGATGATTATCTCCTTTGCTTCGAGAGCGAGAATTCCATGCATGCCATCAATTGCTTTGTTGATGAAGGCTATTTTGTAGCCCTCGACGACGGCGAAGGGGCAAATGCATCATCAAACGGTTCGAAGACAGACAAGTATGACATGGCTGTCGGTCGCTTCCCTGTTACCACTGTCGATGCTGCAAAGATTATGGTAGACAAGACCATCAACTATATGGACAATATCTATCCCGGCGAATGGCAGAACAAGGTAATGTTCCTTGGCGACGACGGAAACAACAATGTCCACATGAAGGCTTCAAACAATGCAGCAAAGATTATTGAAGAACTTGCTCCCGGCTTGCAGGTAAAACGCATCTTCTGGGATATGTATCCCGTTACGGTTACGGCTACGGGAAATACTTATCCGGAGATTACGGAGATTATAAAGAAGCAGCAGAACGACGGTGTGTTGTTGGTAGACTACTGCGGTCATGGACGTGCTGACCAGATGTCTCACGAGGCAGTGCTCCGTAGTGGCGATTTCTCTGACTTCAAGAACAAGGGACTCTCTCTCTGGATTACGGCATCTTGTGATATAATGCCTTTCGACGGCACTGTTACTAATATCGGAGAAAATGCCGTTCTTAATCCTGATGGTGGAGCCGTGGCATTCTATGGCACTACGAGAACTGTATATACAAACTATAACGAGGCGATTAACAGAGCCTATCTAACGGCACTGTTTACGAAACAGAACGGCAAGTATACTTCTATTGGCGAGGCGCAGCGCATTGCCAAGAACAATCTCGTTACGGTATCTACGGGTGGCGACAAGACTGAAAACAAACTTCAGTATAACCTGCTTGGCGATCCGGCTCTCGTATTGAATGTTCCTGGCGACACGATAGTGGTAGACAGTATCAACGGCATCTCTATTGCCGAGGCTAAGACGGTTCCACAGATGAAAGCCGGTTCGAGGGCTGTTGTCAAGGGACATGTGAAAAACGGTACGACTGGTGAGGTTAATACTGATTTTACCGGCATCGTTAACATTAATGTTATGGACTCGAAGGAGGACATAACTGGAAGGGTGAACGATACGGGTAAGGACGGAACGAGCGAGCCAATGACTTACCAGGACCGTATCAACACTATATTTAACGGCAACGACAGTATCAGGGCTGGAAAGTTTGAGATTCAGTTTGCCGTAACGAAGGACATCAATTATTCTAATGATTCCGGACTTATCACTGTTTTTGCCATCAACGACAAGAAAGACAAGACGGCTAACGGATATTCCGACAGCTTTATAGTTGGCGGAACAGAGGATTTGACTACCGATTCTATCGGTCCGTCGATATACTGCTATCTCAATTCGCCAAGTTTCGTGAATGGCGGAAATGTCAACAGCACTCCTTATTTCGTTGCCAACCTCTCCGACGACAACGGCTTGAACACGTCGGGTAGCGGAATTGGTCATGAGCTTCAGCTCGTGATAGACGATGACCCGATGAAGACATACAGTCTGAACGATAACTTCTCGCTGGATTTCGGTTCCTTCACTAAAGGTTCCACATATTATAATATACCGGAGCTTGAGGAGGGAACACACAGATTGAAGTTCACGGCGTGGGATATCCTGAACAACCCGTCGACGGCAACTCTGAAGTTTAATGTCGTAAAGGGACTTACTCCTAAGCTTACCGACATAAACTGTTCGAATAATCCGGCAAAGACAAACACCACATTTATCGTAGCCCACGACCGTGGAGGCAGCGACATTGATGTAAGTATAGAAGTCTTTGATGCCAGTGGCAGACTGCTCTGGACGCATAAGGAGAACGGTGTAGCATCGGGCATCACCTATACCTACAACTGGGATCTCTGCACCGATGTAGGCGGCAGACTCCAGTCTGGCGTTTACCTCTACCGTGTCCGCATGAGTTGCGACGGCAGCAGTGAAGTGTCGAAAGCAAAGAAACTGATAGTATTAAACTGATATAAATATTGATTTCTGAAAGGTAAAAACAGTCGATAAGGTGTTAAATCACCGGCAGTACACAATAATTTTATACTTTATCAGTTATCATATAGCAATCACAATAATATAATAACGAATAATGAAGACAAACTTTAGAATATTTGCAATAGCAGCAGTACTTGCCGTAATGAGCATAAACGCCAAGGCGCAAGACAAACGCTCTATGTTCAACCCAATACATACCGCCCTCGTGTCGCAGACAATTGCTCCGGATGCCCGTGCTGCCGGTATGGGTGATGTGGGAGCTGCCACCGACCCTGACGTAAACTCGCAGTATTGGAACCCGGCAAAATATCCGTTCTGTATCAGTCGTGCTGGTGTTGCCCTTAACTATACCCCGTGGCTCCGCTCCCTCGTCAGCGATATGGACATTGCCTATCTTGCCGGCTACTATCGAATTGGCGACTACAGTGCCGTGTCGGCTTCCCTTCGTTATTTCTCCCTTGGAGAGGTGTATACCAATTATGACGGTTCTTCAGGTGATTTGTCGAATGCCCAGACCATCAACCCGTATGAGATGTCGTTCGACGTGGCATACTCGCTGATGTTGAGCGAGAAATTCTCCATTGCTGCCGGTGTGCGCTATCTTATGTCGGATATGCAGTACAGCTCGGATGAGGAAAGAACTGCATCCAGTGCTTTCGCTGCCGACATCGCCTGCTACTACAACAACTATATCAATATCGGTTCCCGCGAGTGTCAGCTCGGCATTGGTTTGAACATCAGTAATATCGGTAGTAAGATAACTTTCGGCGGTAGCGACTACAGCGAGTTTATCCCTACCAACATGCGTCTTGGTGCTGCCCTTATGGTGCCAATCGACGAGTTCAACCGCTTTACCATCTCTGCTGATGCAAACAAGCTCCTTGTGCCTACTTATCCTCAGCAGAATGAGGGTGAGAGTACTGAGGATTATCAGCAGCGTGTAGAGGATGAATATTACAATACGAGCAGTATCTCCGGTATTTTCAAGAGCTTCGGCGACGCTCCTGGCGGATTCAAGGAGGAGTTGCAGGAGATAAACTGGAGCGTAGGTGCTGAGTATGTATACAACGACAAATTCTCGCTCCGTGCCGGTTATCACAACGAGTCGGAAAACAAGGGTAACCGTAAATACTTCACCGTTGGTGCCGGTTTCCGCATGAGTGCCTTCACTCTCGACTGCGGTTATGTCATCGCCACGGCAAAGAGTAATCCGCTCGACCAAACCCTGCGCTTTACTCTCGGATTTGATATGGATGGATTGAAGGATTTATTTAAGAGGAAGTAAATATGGTGGGTTTCCGCATTGGTTTTGGCTTTGATGTTCACAAGCTTGTTAAGGGACGTGAATTATGGTTAGGAGGAATTCGCATAGAACACACCCTCGGTTTACTTGGCCATAGTGATGCCGACGTGTTGATTCATGCCATTTGCGACGCATTGCTTGGTGCGGCAAACATGAGAGACATTGGCTATCATTTTCCCGATACATCAGCAGATACACTCGATATCGACAGCAAGATACTGCTGAAGAAGACAATAGATCTTATTGCAACAAAAGGATATACGGTTGGCAATATAGATGCCACGGTATGTGCTGAGCGCCCCAAGATAAACCCTCATGTAGAGGCGATGAAAGAATGTCTTGCCGGTGTTATGGGAGTTGATATCGACGATATATCAATAAAGGCAACGACAACGGAAAAACTCGGCTTTACCGGCAGGGAAGAGGGTATAAGTGCCTATGCCACGGTACTGATATATAAAGAATAACTCTTGTCTACGACAATGCAATAAAAAAGTATATACTGTATGTCCACATATAGCTTATTTCCTGTACAAACAGTATTTTAAAAGTAATTACATAAAAATCAAAAATCCTTCACCGTACTTATAAGTTGCTGACAATCTGCTTCTTACGGTGAAGGATTTTTTTTAGACTCTCTATTCCTTGTTCTTTTATAGACATAAGCCTATCGTAGAAAAAGAGGTTCAACCATCGTTTTCATTGTAGCAAAGCCATAAGACTTTTCGAAAGTGACAAAAAAAATACAAACCCTGCACTTTTGTTATCTCTATCAAATACCGCAACTGTTATCCCCAAACGCTTCGGGTGTTTCGCC
>DBKQ01000097.1:42771-42924 GCA_002298545.1 Prevotella sp. UBA746 | reverse complement strand
TCTGCACGGCGGTGTAATCCCTGCATGCGGAACATTCTTCGTATTCTCTGACTATATGAAGCCAGCAGTCCGTATGGCTGCCTTGATGGAAGTGCCAATCAAGTTTATCTGGACCCACGACGCATTCCGCGTAGGTGAAGACGGACCGACCCA
>DBKQ01000097.1:19049-42732 GCA_002298545.1 Prevotella sp. UBA746 | reverse complement strand
GCTTGATGGAGAAGTTGAAGAATCACCACGGCAAAGACAGCGTACGCGTGTTCCGTCCGGCTGATGCTGACGAGACAACTGTATGCTGGGCTATGGCGATGGAGAATATGGAGACACCTACAGCTCTTATTTTCTCTCGCCAGAACATTGCAAAACTGCCAGCTGGTACTGACTACGAACAGGCTCGCAAGGGAGCATACGTGGTTGCTGGTTCTGATGAAGACTTCGATGTTATCCTTCTTGCCGACGGTTCAGAGGTTTCTACTCTCGTTGCCGGTGCAGAGTTGCTCCGCAAAGACGGCATAAAGATTCGTATCGTCAGCGTACCAAGCGAGGGACTGTTCCGTTCGCAGAGCAAGGAATATCAGGAGAGCATCCTGCCTACAGGAAGCAAGATATTCGGCATGACAGCCGGTCTGCCTGTTACTCTCGAGGGACTGGTTGGTGCCAACGGTAAGGTATTCGGTATGCCAAGCTTCGGTTTCTCAGCTCCTTACAAGGTGCTCGATGAGAAGTTGGGCTATACGGCAGAGAATGTTTACAACCAGGTTAAAGATTTCTTGAAGAAATAAAATATTTCGGAATTCTAAAATAACTCAGAGTTCTCGGGGGCATCCGAGGTCTCTGAGTTCTCAAAATTCTCTAAGTTCTCCAAAGACTCCGAGTTCTCAGAGAAAAACAAAAACCTAAAACAAAATAATTTATTAACCCTTAAAAACTTAAACACTATGGAAGTTAAGACAATTGGTTTGGCATGCGACCACGCAGGTTTTCCACTCAAGCAGTTTGTTATCCAATATCTCGAGGCAAAGGGATACGAGTATAAAGATTTCGGAACTTACAGCGATACAAGTTGCGACTATCCGGATTTTGCACATCCGCTGGCAGAAGCTGTTGAGAAAGGTGAGTGCTATCCAGGCATCGCTATCTGCGGTAGTGGTGAGGGAATGGCAATGACACTGAACAAGCACCAGGGCATACGTGCCGGACTGGCATGGATTCCGGAAATTGCCGGACTTATCCGTCAGCACAACAATGCCAACGTTCTCGTTTTGCCAGGACGTTTCATCGACAACAAAACTGCCGAGAAAATCCTCGACGAGTTCTTCAAAACTCCTTTTGAGGGCGGACGCCACGAGAGAAGAGTGGAGAAGATTCCAGTAAAATAAAACACTTCACAACAAATAAGCAAAAAGCTGCTTGACGATTTCAGTCAAACAGCTTTTTTATTTTATATTTTCGTTAATCACTCACATATCATTACTGTAATGGAGAAGGATTATGACAATCCTGTAATCTCGCCATCAACAATGTCAATGACATTTGCCTGTGGCTGTTTCGGCAGTCCCGGCATACGCATGATATCCCCAGCAATGACGACAATCATCTCGGCACCACTATTGACAACAATGTCGCGAACATGGAATTCGAAATCCTTCACCACGCCATACGCCTTGCTGTCGGTAGAGAAAGAATATTGAGTCTTGGCGATGCAGATAGGGAAACGATCAAAGCCGTTATCAGTAAGAGTCTGAATCTTACGCTTTGCCAGCGTACTGTATGTAATGCTTCCTGCACCATACACGTTACGGGCAACCTTTGATATTTTATTCTCCACGGTATCAGAGTCAGAATATGTGAAATACAACGGAGCAGACGGATGCTCCTCTATTGTCTCCACAACGAGACGGGCAAGCTCTTCCGCTCCCTTTCCGCCTTCAACGAAAGCGTTGTTCACGGCAAAGCCAACACCAAGTTCGCGGCAATGGCAGCGCACAATGTCAATCTCCTCCTCCGTATCATTGGCATAGCGGTTAAAGGCAACAACAACTGTTTGTCCGAACACCTGCATATTCTTTATATGCTTGTCAAGATTTGCAAGACCGCGAATCAGTCCATCATGATTCTCCTCCTTAATTTTGTCGAGTTCCACTCCGCCATGCATCTTTAGTCCCTGGGCAGTAGCCACGATAACCGTGAGTTTCGGGTCGAGTCCAGCCTTACGACATTTAACGTTAAAGAACTTCTCTGCTCCAAGATCAGCACCGAAACCAGCCTCCGTAATAGTATATTCTCCAAACGTCATTGCCATCTTCGTGGCAATTATAGAGTTACATCCATGGGCAATATTAGCAAATGGTCCACCATGTACAAAAGCAGCCGTATGCTCCGTAGTCTGCACAAGATTTGGCGAGATGGCATCACGCAGAAGAACAGTTATTGCTCCGGCAACCCCAAGGTCTTTCACCGTAAATGGCTTATCGTCCATTGTGTAGCCCAAAGTGATATTTTCGATACGCCGACGCAAGTCATCCTCATCGGTAGCAAGACAGAGTATCGCCATTATCTCCGAAGCCGGAGTAATATCGAAACTCGTTTCTCTAACTATCCCGTTAGACTTTCCTCCGAGTCCGGTAACGACATCGCGCAGTCCGCGGTCGTTAACATCAAGCACACGGTTCCAAAGCACCTCTTTCAATTGGAATCCGTTGCTTCGGTTCTGATAGATATAGTTGTCGAGCAATGCGGCAATCATATTGTGGGCAGAAGTGATGGCATGAAAATCTCCTGTGAAATGCAGGTTTATCTTGTCCATCGGCAGCACCTGGGCATATCCTCCGCCTGCTGCCCCACCCTTTCTGCCGAAACACGGTCCGAGCGACGGTTCGCGCAATGCACATATAGCCTTCTTTCCGATGCGGTTAAGTCCGAGAGCAAGTCCTACAGAAACTGTAGTTTTACCGATACCAGCCTTAGTCGGTGTGATTGCAGTAACAAGAATAAGATTATTTGCCTTTACTTTTTTTTCATCAATGAGCTTAAGCGGTACTTTAGCCACATATTTGCCATAGCATTCAAGTTCGTCCGTTGGGATATCGTATTTTCTTGCGATATTCTCAACTCTTTCAAGTTCAATGCTTCTGGCAATCTCAATGTCTGATTTCATAAATCCAAAAAATTGTAAGAGTATAGATATTAAAAATAAAAAAAGAGAGACCAAACCTAATATATATCGGTTGTCTCTCCTTGTTTTGAGCCTCTTGTCGGATTCGAACCAACGACCCCGAGATTACAAATCACGTGCTCTGGCCAACTGAGCTAAAGAGGCGGGTGGGTAAGCTACTTGTATCGCGCCGCTACAACCAACTACCTTTGCTACGTTCCCGTCCTGGAGGATTCGAAGGGAGCTGGCCGTACAAGACTTACCCGTCTTGTTTCGCTTAATGCGGGTGCAAAGGTAATGCTTTTTCCTCTATCTGCAAACTTTTTAGCCTGATTTTTCAAAAAAAAGAATTGCTCTACATGATATATGGTATAAAATAAGTACTTTTGCAGCATATTTCACATAATAAATTAAAGAAAAGACATGAACGAGATGACTTCTAATGATGAATTCAGACAATATACAGCCTTTGCCCGCATCGACGGGGCGATAATGGGCGTGATGTGGATAGCGAGTTTCTTCTGCTTTATCGGGGAATTCCAGATGCCACTGCTGAGTATCGTGGCTGTTGCACTTGGACTTGCCTCTGTTGCCGTTGGCACCATCAGACTCCGAATATTCCGCGACAATGTTCTCGGTGGCTCCATAACCTTCGGCAGAGCTACGCTCTATTCTATTCTGACCTATTTCTATGCTGCCTTGCTCATGGCACTGGCACAGTTCGTATACTTCCAATTCCTTGACCACGGCTACCTCATCAACCAGTATATCGCCACACTGTCTACCCCCGAATATGCCGCCACGGTGAAGAGCGCATACGGTATCGAGGCGAAGCAGCTTATCGCAATACTGCAAAGTTCGATGGGTTCGCTGCGCCCTATAGAGATTGCTTTCCAGTTTCTTACTCTTAATGTCATACTCGGCATTATTCTTAGTATTCCGGCTGGAGCAATAATAAGGAGAGTAAGAAATTAGGAGTGAGGAATTAGGAATGAGGAATGAGTAGTTAGAAATTAATGTTTTTGCTCGTCCTTAAGCCAAAAGCAAGCACACCTGAGAATAAAAACAGAAAACAAAAAAAATAATATATATAAAATGAATATATCAGTAGTTATTCCTCTATACAACGAGGACGAGTCGCTACCAGAACTGTATGCGTGGATTGAGCGCGTGATGAAGAGTAAGGGATTCACTTACGAAGTAATATTCGTAAACGACGGTTCTACCGACAACTCATGGAACGTGATACAGGACTTAGCTAGTAAGCATCCAGAAGTGAAGGGCATCAAGTTTCGCCGTAACTACGGCAAGAGCCCGGCACTCTACTGCGGTTTCAAGAAAGCACAGGGAGACGTGGTCATTACAATGGATGCTGACTTACAGGACTCGCCAGACGAGATACCGGAACTTTATCGCATGATTACAGAAGACGGATATGACCTCGTATCAGGATATAAGCAGAACAGGAAACAGGGCGATCCGCTATCGAAGACGATACCTACAAAACTTTTCAATGCTACGGCACGAAAGGTTAGCGGCATACATAACTTGCATGACTTCAACTGCGGACTGAAGGCTTACCGCCGCGATGTAGTAAAGAATATAGAGGTATACGGCGAGATGCACCGCTATATTCCGTATTTGGCAAAGAATGCCGGATTTGACAAGATTGGAGAGAAACCCGTTCACCATCAGGCAAGAAAATTCGGCAAGTCGAAGTTCATGGGATGGAACAGGTTCTTCAACGGATATCTCGACCTTATCACCCTTTGGTTCCTTAGTAGTTTCGGCAGGAAACCGATGCACGTATTCGGATTTCTCGGCACTCTGATGTTCTTCATCGGATTTATCTCTGCTTTCTGTCTGGGAGCAGACAAGCTGTGGTGTCTCGCCAACGGTATTCAGCAGAGACTTGTTACTGACTCACCATACTTCTACATCGCTCTTACGATGATGATGATCGGCACTCAACTTTTCCTTGCCGGATTTATCGGCGACCTTATCAGCCGTAGCTCGTCAAACAGAAACGACTATCAGATTGAAAAGGAAATATGAATGTAGAGTGTAGAATTAAGAGTTGTTGGTCTTCGACCATTTATGAATTATGAATTAAAAATTATGAATTGCAAACTGATTGCGTGTCTTTCGGCAATAGTCTGTATTCTTGCAGCATGCTCTTCCATCGACTGTCCGATGAACAACAGGGTGTATACGAAATATGCCCTGCGCACTCCTGATGGAAAGACGGACACTCTGAAAATGGAAATGACGATTTCAACAAACCGTACTGACGGCAGCGACTCTGTTCTTATCAATAAAGACACAAGAGTTACGGAGTTCTCACTGCCTATCAGCAACGCACAACCTCGCGACTCGTTTTTCGTGGAACTTGCTACGGATACTAAATCATCGCTCGATACTATCATCGTTAGCAAAGAAGACAGGATGCATTTTGAATCCACCGACTGTGCCGCATCTTACTTTCACGACATTACAGCCGTTTCGACTACTCATCATGCCATTGACTCAGTGGTGATAAAAAAACATAATGTTGACTATGACACTTCAAAGAACCACTTCTATATCTATTTCACGCCTCGTAATTAGCATTCTTCTCACCGCTTTTGCAATTCTGCCTGCCGGTGCACAGAGAAAGGCGAACAAGGATGTTGCCGTGAAAGACACGGTTGCCCTGTTCAAGGGATTCTCTGTGTCTGCAGATATTGTAGGACCAATAATGATGGCTGTCAGCGACTATGGTCAGTACGAAGCGGCTCTGCATCTTAACCTGAAAGACAAATACTTTCCCGTAGTAGAGGTGGGATACGGCAAGGCTGACCATACCGAAGAAACGACAAAAATGACTTACAAGACGAGTGCACCGTTTTTTCGTATCGGTACAGACTTCAACGTGCTTAAAAATAAACACGACATATACAGACTTCTCGTAGGAGCAAGGTATGGATTCACTGCCTTTAAATACGACCTCTCTTCTCCCGGAGTGAACGACCCTGTATGGGGCGGCACGAGCGAATACTCGGCAACAGGCGTGAAATGCAACTACCATTGGATTGAGGCAGGCATCAGCGTTGATGTCAAACTCGCCGGACCAGTACATTTGGGATGGAGCGCGAGATACAAACAACGGTTGTCGGCAAACGAGGGTCCGCTCGGTAAGGCATGGTATGTACCGGGATATGGCAAGACTGGCACTTCAACCTTCGGAATACTCTTTAATGTAGCTATAGATATCTGAAAACAAAAATCCAACAAGCATATAATATAAGCAACAATGCAAAGCAAAAAGAAATTTATCAAACTCGCCATTCTGTCGGTAATCGTTATCGGCATGGCCCTTATCGTATCTAAACAGAGAAACATACCGTTCCAGAAAAATACAGGCTTCGTATTCGGAACGATATACAATATCAGTTACCAAAGCAACGAGAACTTGCAGAACGAGATTGAAGCTGAACTGAAGAAGGTTGACGCTTCACTCTCAACATTCAACCCGAACTCTATTATATCAAAGGTAAACCAAAACAAAGATGTTAAGGTAAACGAGATGTTTGCCGAGGTTTTCAATCTTGCCGAACATATTTCTGCCGAAACTGGCGGAGCTTTCGACATTACTGTTGCTCCGATGGTCAACGCATGGGGATTTGGTTTTAAAAGCGGCAAGATGCCTACCGATGCCCAGATTGACAGTCTGCGCTCTATCGTAGGGTTTCATAAAGTAAAGCTCGTTAACGGAAGAATAAAGAAGGACAACCCGGCAACGATGCTCGACTGTAGTGCCATAGCAAAGGGCTACGGCTGTGATGTGGTGGCTCGCTTTCTTCAGGAGAAGGGAATAAAGAACTATATGGTTGAGATAGGAGGAGAAATTGTAACCTGTGGCGTCAACGACCAGCGTATGCCGTGGAAGATTGGCGTTACCAAGCCTACCGACGACTCGCTAAGCGTGAACGAAGAACTGCAGACTGTGCTCAACGTTACAAACAAGGCTATGGCAACGAGCGGAAACTACCGCAACTTCTATTATAAGAACGGTAAGAAATATGCCCACACCATAGACCCTAAAACAGGAAGACCGGTGCAACATAACATTCTTTCGGCTACGGTACTTGCCGACAACTGTGCCACCGCCGATGCCTATGCCACTTCGTTCATGGTTATGGGACTCGACAAAGCAAAGAAAGTTCTTGAGAAACACCCAGAACTGATGGCATATTTCATATACTCTGACAGCAAGGGGAAAAATGCTGTATGGTACTCGCCTTCAATGAAAGGCAAATATATAGAAAATTGATTTTCAGTTATATAAAGGAATAAGCGTATGAACCCTTATAGTCTGCTGTCGAGACTGCCGCTCTTTCAGGGCATGAGCTCAAGCGAATTTGACGACGTCATTTCTCACGTAAGAATGGGGTTTTCAAAAGTCTCCGCCAATGAGCGTATTTTCGCAGAAGGCGAACCGGTTAACGGACTTTCTTTTATTCTGAATGGCATTGTAGAGATGGAAACGGTTGCCGACGATGGCAGTTTCTCGGTAATCGAGGAAATCTCTACACCATGCGTAATCCAGCCAGAACGCTTGTTCGGACTGACTCAACGATTTTCACATAATTTCTCGGCAAAGACCGACTGCCAGCTACTCACTATCAGCAAGGGCGAAGTAATGCGCCTCACTACGGAATCGATGGTATTCCGACTGAACATGATGAATCTGATTTGTACTCAAGCTCAAACAGCCATGCATCTACCATGGCAACACAAGCATGAGGACATTACAAAAAAGATTACTACTTTCATCAGGAGTCATTGTCTGCGCCCCATTGGAAGAAAGATTGTCAAGATAGGAATGGTACAGTTGGGACATGAAATCTCAGAAAGTCGGCTCAACGTATCTAAAGCCTTGCACAACATGCAAGAAGAAGGGAAAATAACGAATTCAAGAGGAATCATCATTATCCCCCATCTTGAAGAACTTTAACTCGATTTTCTGTACACTACCCACTCCATGCTCCTTATTTCTCACTCAAAGCAGAAAGCTCAATACTACTTCTATACTCCACAGGCGTCATACCAAACTTTTTCTGGAACAGGCGATAGAAAGTCTGTCTTACAGAAATGCCACATTCCTTTGCAACCGCCTCAATAGAATAGTTTGGTTTTTCTTTCAGGATTTTGGCAGCATAGTCCATTCTAAGATTATTGATATAGTTGTTGAATGAAACATCTGAGTATTTAGAAAAGAGCTTGTTGAAATATCCCGACGACATGCCTACTTCCTCGGCAACCTCATCCTTTGACAATTTATAGCGCACAAAAAGTTTCTTGTCGAATATCGTCTTTTCTATCTTTAGATACTGTCTGTATTCAAAGTTGTCGTTATCCTCCTGAACGTCACTATCCGTTGTCGTATCACCATCATTAAGAGTATGGCTATTAACATTCTCACCATTATTGTTATTGGCAATACTGTCATACAGTTCCGTACGGTATTTCTGCAAGTCTCCAATCAACGCCGAAGCACTGCGGTTCTTCTCCTTAATCAATCTGTTGCTTCGCCAAACGAGAAAGAGCAAGACGATACACAGAAATAGCAATACCGACATTATAACAATCACCGTCATGTTCGCCTCCAATTTGCGGTCTTGCACTCCGATATAATTGCGAAGAATTTTCTTTCCTAATTTTTCTGAAACCAGGATAGCCCTCTGTGCTCTAATCCTGCTGTCGAGCGAATCACTCAGATTATAAGCCAACATCCCGGTTTCTATTGCCTCCTTATATCTGCCAAGCCCCTGCAGCACACGCGTCTTATTCATCAAGAATTTATGAGCGAAAAAGAAATTCACGGAGTCTTTCTCCCCCTTGTTCCATTGCTGCTCTTCCTGCTTGATTTTACCGAGAGCTTCATTGTAGTCCTTCCTGTCTATCAAATATTCTACCGACAATGATGCTCCCTCTGGACTATTGGCAAAATTAGTCTTCTGCAAATTTCTGTAGAACTGTTCACCCTTCTCTTTATTACCTGCCTTCTCATAGCCCAAGGCATATATAGAAAAGAAATTTGCCCTTGCAATGTCATTAGTGCCTTCTATGGTTTCTTTCTTCCGACACATGTCAGACAGTTCTTTGCGAAACCCCTGCTCCATATCAAACAGTTCGGTGTAATTTCGCATATCAATCAACAGATCAGCCTTGAGTGTCAACACATATACAAGGTCATATGCTATTTCCCAGGTATCATCGGTTGACTTCTGAACGGTGAGAATTTCAATACTTCTGTCGAAAGATCTCAAGGCATGTCTGTCACTGCCCACCTGTACATAACACTGACCGATTGTACTGAGAAGCTGGGCAACAAGTCGGCGGTTGCCCGACTCGTATGCCAGATCTATTCCCTTCTCCGCCATCTTCATACTCTTGGCATACTCTCCACATTTATAATACTGCGATGAAACATTTTCGAGCAACATTTGCTGGCGTTCGGGATACTTCGAAATCGCAGGATTGTCGAGGACCTTCCGTGCATACACGGCAGCACTGTCGTAGCGAAACAAGCCATTGTTGTATACCATGCTCTTTAGGGTATTAATGTCTATATCCGGCATACTGCCTTTTTTCTCAGCCTCAGCGATTAAGGCGAATGCCTTCTGCGGATTTGTAACACTAATGCTTTTTACATAATCATATTGCCGTCCGCCTAATTTCGTTTCACTATTGCCGTCAGTTTTTCTGTCTCCTGAACAGGAGATTAATATCATGGAAAAACCTAAAAGAATAAACATTAATAATCGTCTCATATACTTACAGTTTTATTGTTTATAACGAAAGACATAACATTTTTCCTTTTTATAAGGAAATGCCATGTTTACCTACAAGACCACTCATATATGTGACGTAAAATAAGATATGTCTGTCTACTTCATGTCGTACGACCTACGACCTCCAAAATGTGTGTATCTATAAAGCTCCTTTCTGCATGCGAAATTACACCACATTTTTTGTGTATGCAAATTAATGGAGAATTTATCAACATTAATTGTAATTTATTTATAGTTTTTTTGAGGTTCCATGCGGTGAGACACCGCACCTACTACGGTTTCCAACCATGCAGATTAAAAGCTTTTAGCCTTTTATGGAACTTTATCAGACTTATAGCACAAAAAAATTTCGAACTATAATGATAAGATGAGTCCACATTGTTCAAAAAACAAAATGTTACAATGAAAAAAATTCTCTATCAACAAAACAAGAATATGTAGTTTCAATATATATATTCCTATGTTTCAATATATTACAGAATTATACAAATACCAGAAATTGTTGGATTAGCATTTTTACAAACTGAAGGAAAAGCAAAATGCGACAACACTGAATGTGACAAAAGACGAGGGAACGAAACATTTTTTACATTCAACGATGCGACAAAGTTACACCTCGAATTAAGACAATGATACAGGAAAAAAGCTTTCCAATATTTTGTTTTTACACTACTTTTGCATCGCAACATCAAACAAGACTGCGAGTATCTGCTGACGTAAATATAACGTTAAGTAACGTAAACTTCTGACGTAAACATAACACAAAAAAACATTATATATATGCAACACGCTATTCTATGACTATAAATAGTAACAATATAAAAAACTAAAAAATTTGAAGACACAGCTAAAGCTAAAAAAAGAAAGACAACTGAAGCTAAAAATTAAGATGGAGGTCTGTAATTTTAGATGTTAGATGAGTGTTTTTGAATGTCCTATTAATCTAAAGCTAAAAAAGATGAAGATGAAAAAGAAGTTTAAAATGAATGTAGGAAATTACAGACACGCCGTTGTCGCTGCCTCTATCGCCTTTTGCATGGCGATATGCGGTGGCGTTTCAGCGCAAACTGTAAGTGTTAGCCCTAAGACGGGTAATGTTATCTCAGCACAAAGCTATTCTTCGGAGCAACACGAGGAGGGTTATGGAGGTGCCTGGGTTCACAACCAGTTGCCGCTCACGCTGCTTACTTCCGACGAAGCGACTCTGACGGACAACGGACTGATGAAGGTTCACGCCAACAACATCAAACCGGACGCTGGAACAGGAATATTCACTATCGCCTCCGGTGAGAATACAGCCGTAAATCATTTTACGCTGTCGCTGCCTAAAGGCTACCGCTTTACGAGCTACAAGATTGTTATGAACTCTAATTCTGATTCTGACTGCGGTTCTACTCTCAGAGAGATGAACTCTGAATTCAGTACATCATACAAGACGGCAAGCATTGGTAAGAGTGGCAGTAAAAACGTTACGATGCAGCGAACTTCGCTCAACGCTACTGATATGGGCAACATTCTTTATTTCCGTCAAGACCATGAGTCAAACAGCGGATTTGCAAATATCGATATCGTTTCCTTTGTCGTAACTTTTGAATGTACCGACAGATTCAATGAAATCCTACGCCCGGATATCGACAAATACAAGGATGATGTCAGTTGTATTGCCATTCCGTTCCAGACACAGCGCATAGACCTGGAGCAGATTACGGAGAGTACCGATAAAGGATATACGTCATATAAATACAATTATAACAACGTGAAGGACCTTACGGCTAATTTCATGTTCTACGACGAAAGCGGAATTGTCGGCGGAACGGCTGTCGACAAAACAGTAGGCAATAAATCCATTGCTACGATGATAAACAATAGCAACAGAACTTTCCTCGGACTGAAGAATGGCGTGTACTGGCTGGAGACTCCTACCGAGGCAACTACTCAGAACGGAAAAAACATCCCTGTAGGTTACCGTATCGTCGGAGCACGTGTCGTGTATTCCAACGACCAGAATCCTGACGTCAAAAAGGGTGACGACATATACATCAAAGACAATAATGGAAATTACATGAACGCAAGTCTGGTATTCACAAGCGCTAAAGTGAAATGGACTTACGATACCGACGGTAAGGTGTACACTACGGTGAATGGCACAAAGACATATCTCAGGTATGTTTGGCATCTGCTTAGTGCTGACGAACTGACGACCACTACAGACAAAGACAATGCTTCATCATTCCAGACTGACGGCTCTAACCTGTATTACAACAAGGACCATGTAGTATCACATAAGGATGGTAAAGGTGGTTTCAAAGGAGAGGAAGCCGATGTGGTGAATGCCGACTATACAAATACATCGGAAACTTCATTCAACATCAATCTCTACGACAAAACTGGAAGCTCTATAGAGAAAACAGCAAATGTCAACAAGAATAACGGCTTTGGCGGTCTTATCCTTGAGAAGATCAACAACGACGCCATAAAGTTCGAGATTACCGGACTGCAAAGCGATCAGCTTGCATACGTCTGTCTTGAGGTGCAACTCGAAGCTCTCAACCCTTACATCGACAAGATGGATATAGCTTGTACGCTGCCTTCTGGAGAAACGAAACTGAAGCAGCAGTATCTTGCCGACGACTTCTCTATCGGTACTGAAGGTAAGATTGACTTTGCCGTGCCTGCAAACTACGAGACTCAGAACCTGAAGTTTAACTTCGAGGGACTGAACCACAAGAAGGCTGACGAGACCTATGGTGATTTCGGAAAACAAGGCGAATACTCAAGATATAATTTCGTTAAATCGGAATATTACAATCTCGTTAACGAGAATCTGCAGGCGCATCGCTCTGATGCTGCCGACTACGACTACACGAAGAAAATAGCCGTTGACAAGGCGGGAACTAAGGCGTTCAGATGTAACAACTCTGATGAATTCAAAGCTGGAACAACGGGCAGCAAGACTTTCTCTTATGAGGAATACCGATATTCTAATAGTGAATACGCCAATCAGAATGGTAAATGGGAGGATATCACACTTACCGACGGCAACTATAAGAATTACTATCTCATGGTTTGCGACGAGACTCGATATAACATCGCTCCTACCACTACCCCACGCCATGCCTACTACGCTTACTACTCTACGAGTGTGAAACTGGAGAAGGAAGACTACGAGCCGGTTATCAACTACACTAAGGTGTATGACAACGCTACGCTCGAGAATGGCTTCGACAATAATATATACTCTGGCGCTACTGTAACACTGAAAAACAAGAATACAGGAAATGCCATTGCCGAAGGCACCGGCTACGTATCGGCGAAACAGATTGCTGACGTTTTAAATAATACTGACAGTCAAGATAATAAGCCTACTGACACGAACCACATTCTGTATCTCGACCTCAGCAAGGTGAAGTCTGTAATAACAAGCGACAACGACGAAAGCTACGGCAAACTCGCCGACCTGAAGAATCTGATTGGTAAGAATGCCATGATTTATCTGCCGCAAGGTATTTCGGCAAGTCTCGACAACGTGGCTACAAAGGCTGAAAGCGGTGATGACTTTAATGCTGATAACGACATCGTGCTTACCGATAAGTTGCCGTTCTTTGCACCTTATGATATTCGGGTGAATGCCGACAACGAGGTGGTCTATACAAGGACTGTGGCTCAGCAACACGCCACAAAAGACTGGGTGTCTGTAGTATTGCCATTCACTGTTGGTCTCGACCAGGAAAGCGGTTCTTATATGCAAGAAAATGACGACGACGTGTTCACTTTCTATAAGATAAACGCCAACAACTCGTTTAGCTCTACCGACAATGGCTATGAGGTTAATGCCCACTTCTCGCCTTGCACTGGAATTGCCGAGACTGAAGCCAACAAACCTTATCTGATTAACATCGACAAGATTGCTGATGCAAGAGATGCTGACGATATCATGTTCACTATCCGTCAGAGCGGTGCTACTATAGAAAAGACTCCTGTAGCACTCGATGGCGAAACAGCATCAGGAACCGTCGACGGCAAAAGTATGACTCTGGTAAGCCACGGCACATACTCTGGAATAAAGATTGCCAAAGATAAAGGTATCTTCTATTTCAACAAAGATAAGTTCATATCTTCTCTTATCCTTGGCGATAAATATCAGGATGTCATAGTAATGCCGTTCCGCACTTACTTCGACGGCTATACAGGAAACAACATCAGAACAATATACATCTCTACGGAACCTAACGACACTCCAACGTATATTGACAACACCTCTGCTGAAGAACAAGCTGTAGGCTTCGCTTTCTCTGCACAGGACGGCACACTGACGATAACGGCACAGAAGGATATGGTGGCAAATATCCGCAATATGAACGGACAACTTCTGGAAAACTGTCGGATGAAGGCTGGCGAGAGTCGTTCCTTCTCTTTGGCTGGTGGTGTTTATATCGTCAATGGAACGAAAGTGATAGTAAGATAAACATGAACTAAAAAATATTTTGATATGAACAAGAAAGAATATATAAAACCTGTAACCACAGTGATTGGAATGCAGACATACGGTTCAATGCTTGCCGGCTCTTTTGATAACGTTGCCGACTCTAAGGAGAACTGTTTCGACACTGACCTTTGGGACACGGAAGAAACTTCGCCTAATACCAACTGGGCTGGCTATCGCAATTACAATACGACTGGTGCTAATGAAAGATTTGAGGAGGAATAATACTGCTATGCCAATGATTAATGGCTAATTATCATTTGTAGTAACCAGATTATTTATATGTTACATTTTTTAGGGTCTGGGCTCTGTGAAGAGCTTGGACCCTGTTTCTTATAGAATGTCTTTGTCAGAACGACAGGAACCTGTCGACAAGACGCTTGCGGTATAGTCTGCCAACCTTTACATAGTCGATGCTTTCAAACGGGGGATTGAAGACACAAATGTTGTCGCGTACTTTCAGCAAGCAGTTGATGTTGACGATAAACTTCTGACTTACCTGAATAAAACGGCTGTCGAGGGCAAGCAAGTCCTTGTTTGTTACATCCCTCTTCAGTTTCACCGGCAACTTCTGATTGGCTATCACCACCTCCCAAGAGCGCACATCGCCGTTATATCTGAAAAGTCCGATATTCGACACGTTTACGAGTTGGAAATCCTCAGTATTGGTATAGCAAAGCAGAAAGCCGCTCTTTGCCTGACCGTCTTCCGTCACGGTTGTGCGCCGCGGCGAGTCGAGGTCTTTTCTTACTCGCTCTATTGCCGTCTTCAGCTCTGCCACGTCTATTGGCTTCGTCAGGAAATCAAAGGCATCATGGCGGAAAGCCGGCAACATGTGGATGCTATATGATGTGGTTACAATAACATGACACCATATATTCATCCTCTCCATCTCCTTAAGGAAATCAATTCCGCTCATCTCCGGCATCTCCACGTCGAGGAAAAGCAAATCCGGAATTTCAGCCTTCAGCATCTTCAGTCCGAACGAAGCGTCCGATGTTGTAGCCATCAGTTCCACATCGCTACATTCTTTCAGCTTGTCCGCCAAATCGTCTATTGCCCTTTTATCGTCATCTATTATTATTGCCTTCATATATTATTCTCGTATAGAAACTACTCTTAAATGGGTTTAAATTTCACCTTATATATTATATAATGTATAAGAATCCTCTACGTACCCATATTCCGAAGAAAAATCCCTATAATTTCTGTATATTGATTTTTCCCTTTATCGTCATCGTTATTCTGCATCCGGAAATCCTGCCTTCTGAATCATGCGTATTCATTATGTCAAGATCCATCTTCCCTCGCTTGCTCCTGCGGTTCACGGCAGCAATGGTCTGACGGATTATATTCATGCCAAGTCCGTTTCCAGAGCCCTTGGTACAGTCAAATCCCCTACCGTTATCTTCTACGGCAATCTCTACAGTCTTTTCATGCCTACTTACATTTATCGAGAGCATCTGTTTGCGGTCCAGTCCTTTCAGTCCATGCTTTATGGCATTTTCGGCAAGAATCTGAACAGACATCGACGGGATATATATTCCACTGATATCATCAGGCAGTGTGAGTTTGAATTCAAAGTCTGGGCGCAGGATATAGCTCTGCACCTCAACATACTTCTTCACGAAATCCAGCTCCTCTTCAAGGGTGACGAATGTCGTGCGACTGATATCGAGCGACTTTCTTATCAACTGTGCCAACGACATCAGCTCGTCTTTCTCTTTCTGTCCTGCCGTATAGATGCGGTTGTTCAGCACGTTGAATATGAAATGCGGCGATATACGGTTGCGGGTATTCTCCAGTCGCAACATGAAGCGTTCCATCTGCGCCGACACCTGTTTCTTGCGGATATACATCCACCATACCACGAAGCCGAGCGCCATGACGAGTATTCCTGCCGAGAGGATTATTATCATGTTCTGGTCTTGTTGCTCCTTTTTCTCCTTCTCCGCCATGGCTATGTCGTGGTGGAGGGCGAGTGTGTCCTCGCTGAAACGCTGTATTATTTCTGAGGCTCTCATATATGAGTTGCTCCTGGCGATTGAGTCGTCTGCCTCATCTTCGCGGATTTTATTTCTCAAGGCAGCGGCAGGATTGCCTGTTGCCACATAATAATCCCTTAGATATGCGTTTCGTATCTTCTGTATCGGATAATCTATGAATCCATCGATATGCTCATTACTGAGGATACGCTGTATTTCCTTGTATTTCTTCTGTTTCAGGAGTATACCCATCCGAATGGAATTGCCGTAATGTATCCCTACTCCGATATTGTTTCGTCTGAAATACGGCTCGGAAAGATTTAGATAATTCTCAGCCTGCTTTATATCTCCAAGATTTAGATATACATCGGCGGTATTGATGCGACACAGTGCCATATTGAACCCCGTGTCGCCCTCGCTTTTCTCTACTACACGATACATACGCTTGAAATATCCAAGGGAGCGTTGATACTGACGTATCTTATAATAGTAGCTGCCGATACTGCTCAAGAAATACACCTGCATGTTTGTCTGCATCCTGCCGAGGTTTTTCTCGCTTTCCCTGTAGAAGCGTTCTGCCTCCGACAGGTCGCCGAGCTGCTCGTAAATTCTTGCCAGTCCCGTATACAGCGTGATGTTTTTCTCCTTGGGCAGCCGGAGCGAGTCTACGAGGAACAGTGCCTTTCTATAGCACAGCGCAGCCTTCGGTATATTACCACCAAGATAATACACATCGCCAAGATTGGCGACAATATCTGAGATGCTACTTTTTATCTCACTGTCGAGTATCTTGTAGTATGCCTTGCGGTGAAGGTCTATCACTTCCCGTCCCCCACGTTGTGTCAGCTGTTTTACTCCGGCTTCACATTCATAGGCGAGTCCCAACACGCCGTTTACTCTCTGACTGGACTGCTGCTTTTGTGCATACGCCATGACTTTGTTTAAATACACATTCATGGAGTCCGACTTGTTCGTCTTGAAATAATAACGGCATAGTCTTACGGCATATTCACACCACTGCAGTGTATCTGTGGAATTCTTCATTCCAGCCTTTATCGTGTCTTCTACAGAAGGCGACAGAACGCCTATCGAATCATCTATCGCTACAAGTCGCGACACTCGTTCCCTGTCGGCAGCATCGTCGTTGCCACCAATTTCGTTTATATATCTGCAAGCCGAAAGGCATGATGCAATATATATCATGGTTAAAACAAACAAAGCTTTATATGCGTTCCTTTTTATCACGACTCTAAGTGTTTCGATTTGTATATAGCTTTTCTCCGCACAAATGTACAAAAAAAATTGTATTGTAAACAATAACACTTCTTTTTTTATCATTTTTGTTACTTCAATTTAGTAATAGTTACTTACAACTAATCATATCTAAGAAATTGATTTCTGTATTCTTTGATTTTAAACAATTTATAATTTTAGGGAATTGCATAATAGTAACATGTACGTGGTGAATTATCCATCCCATTAGAAAATATGCATTTTAGCGTGATAGAATACAGCAAAATATGCATTTTAGCGAATTTCAAGCAAGCTAAAGACAGAGCAAAGAGAATACGTCAGCAACTATCATCCAGAAAAATGGTTCTTCCGGAAAATGGAGTGATATTATTTTCCCGCAGATTACACAGATATCACGGATTTTCCATGCGGACAGTAAGACAATATCAAAAAGATGTATGGTCGCCTTCTTCGTGGATTGATTTACACAGATTTTATGATAAATTCTATATAAATCAGCTCTCATCTGTGTAATCTTGCGGCGAAGCCAGCAACACTAAATCTGTGGGCATAGCCTATATTTAGACAAAAAATCCGTGTCATCTGTGCTATCTGTGGGAGATTGTAATCATCACTCCAAATATCGGATGAGTCAAAAAAAATCCCCGTCAGAAACAAGCACAAATATGCTTGTTCCCGACGGGGATTATGGTATATTCCGCAACTCGGAATGTTATTTCTATATCAGAATGTTATTTCACAATCTGAATCTTCTTTGTAATGACATTACCGCCCACTGTTGTCCTTACAACATACACACCGGTAGCAACACCATTAAGCGATACTGTATTGCTATGGCTTGATGCAACAACAGCACCCGATGCAGAAACAAGTTCAACAGAAGATACATTATTGCCGGTAACCGTAAGTTCGTTGTCGCCCTGACGCACCTCGATGCGCTCAATAGTGTTTCCGTTGATTCCTGCCGAACCGATATAGAAACGAGTAACACCACCCTTTACGCTTTGAGCCTTTACAGTATAATATACGTCAACGCTAATCTGATGCTCCTTACTGTCTTCTGTCACGAAATCGTAATCATAAGAACTCTCGGTTAGCATTCCTGCGTTTTTCTTCTCTCCGTCGATGTTCACGTCATATCCGGCAACAGGAAGTTCCATTGCCACAGGATTTTCGATATTCAATCCGATAAGCCAGTTTCCGGTAATACTGTTCTGTGAAGAATACAGCGTGCCCCATGATTCATTATCAAGCGAATAGAGATTTGAGTATCCGTCGGCGAAAGGTGCATTATCTATAGCAAGTGGTGCAGCATTTGGTGTTACATCATAACAGTCTACCACAAGTTTGTAAGAAGCCTTTGAATCAACAGTAACAGGTTTGCTGAATTTAACAGTGTTCCAGGTCTTGAGTTTATAGTCGTTCACTTCCACCTCCTCAACGAGATTGTCATCCTTGTAAAGGTATACCGTAAACACAGCATCTGCTAAAGGATAGAAACGAGCCGAAGTAATTACATATCCGTCGTGTTTCTTCAGAGCCTTTGACGAATAGAGGGCACCTGCCATCAAACCATAGTTATTTGATTCTGAACCCTTTACTGCCGTATTCGAAGGAACATCGGATGAATACTGTAACTTCTGTGCGTCATTGTCTACAGGTGTATCCCATTTTGCCTTTACTGCGGTCTTGCCGTTCTGCGATACTACAACGTCGTCTACTGCCTTGAGCATCTCTTCATTTGGATTGATATCAAGAGTTGCAGACTTAACATCCGACTCCTTGCCGTTGGCATATACCGCCTTGACACCGAAAGAATGTTCACCCTTTGCATTTGCTGGCACGATGAAAGAAAGATCCTTTGTCGTTCCGACGCTTGCTCCGTCGCTATACACCTCGTAGTGGTCGATGTCGTCCTGTGTCTGATCTACTCCATCTGGAGCAACCGTAGCATCAATAGCCCATGTAACAGGATACAGGTAACTGTTACGTCTGAAATATTCGCCTATTGAATAGAAATCGTCTTCTCCTGTTTTACGGAGCAAGTCGGTAGTGCGTTCCGTTGCCTGACCGTAACTCTCGCCTACAATGTTCTGGGCAGCTGTAGTAACATTCACCTCCACGCCGACGAGCAGTTCTCCATTCGGTACATTCTGTGGTTCTGACAGTTTCACATCGTTGCGTTCGCCATATACAAGCTGCTGTGAAACTGGCTGAGAATACAGCAGCTGCAATTTACCATCAGCATTACGTGTATACAGGTTTATCTTCCATGAGCCCTGTTCTGATAATGGATAGAAACCAACTGAACGTATTTTCTGTCCTTTATATGCCGAGGTCGTAACGCCGTCAAACTTTACGGCAGTTTCGAAGCCACTGCCTGCAGAACTTAGTCCGAAGCCCTCCATCTGTGAATTGTCCGGATTGAAGTATGTCAACGAAGAATAGTTCGTTGTCGGAGCAGCCCAATTCAGATAAGCATTGTTATAGCCACGCTGCTGAGTGAAAAGTGCCGTAGGAGCAGAAACTTTCCAGTCGGCTACAGCCAATACTGCTGCGTCGCTATTTGCTGACTCTGTTTCTCCATATACTGCAGTAACGGTGTATCTGTGCTCACCGTCTGCTGGAGCGGCATCAACATACGACTTGTCTGTTACCAATGCCGTATTTATCTTCTTGTCGTCGCGATAAACATTGTATCCGGAAACGCCCTGTGCTGCTACATTGTCTACCCAAGAGAGCAAAACGGATTTCATTCCTGATACTTGAGTGGCTTTTAGATTGAGAGGACTAAGTCCTGTTGTCTGCTCGTTGAACTTGACAATCATCGACTGCATTCCGGCTGCAAGGTTGCCACTCTCGTCTACATCATCGTTGTAATAGAGGAAGCCCATAACATTTTCGTCTGCTGAAATGGATGACGCTCTGTAAATACACGGATAGTCTGTGCCTGGCATTGTTACTACATGCTCTGCAGCCAAGTCTACACCTTTTTCCGTAAGATACTGGTCTGCCCATAGTGCCTTTCCGTCTTTCCACATATAACCTCTATCGGCATTTGAACCTACAACTGTTCCGTTATCGCTTATGTCATACAGCAAGAACTGACCCTCTGAACTCAAATCGTATATCGGGGTCTTGGTCTTTGTTGCTACGTCATAAATTGCTCTTACGGCCACAGAACCGTTGATTTCTTCCGGTCCGCCGTAATACAAAGCTTTACTACCATCGTGGGAGAAAGTCTTGACAGAGCTCCACGGACTCACCTGGTCGGTCAGCCATGTTACATCACCGTTTGCTTCCCATATACATGCCCTGCGGTTGCTTTTTGTACTATACATCCAGCCTCCTGCCAACTCGCCGTCTGGCGATATTGCATACGGGAAGCAGGCACTTGACGTCAGCGTCAGCTGTTTCTTTATTTTTCCGTTTTCCCAGATATAGCCATAATATTTACCATCCTTTACAATCGCTCCCGTAGCATATTTGCCATTAGGAGAGATAGATGCGGCACGTCCGAAAGTGATAGTTCCCGAAGGCAACTCCATTCTGTTCCACTTATGGTTTGCCCAATATCCGGCAAGAGACACACCGGCACCATTGCTTTCGTAGCTTTCATCGGTGTATTCACCTACTACAACGCCGTCGTCGGAAACGCTGTAAGCTGCCGACGTTATACTCGGGTCGAGCAGTTCGATGTCATTGGTTTCAAGATTCCACAAGAATCCATACGTGTTATACGACGCATCGACGTATGCTCCGCATGCCCATTTGCCATTACCAGATGCGTCGAGAATCTGGTAGTCACACGGGGTCTTAATCACGACCGGCTTGGGTGACGAGGTTTGTGCCAACATTGCCTGACTTAAGAGGAATGTAGCACAGAGTGCTTGTAATTTCATAATCATAAAAATGTATGTTAAAAAGATTTTTATTAAAAAAATGTATGGCAACACATCATTATGAATGCTGCCATACATATATATACAATCTATTACTTTGCAGACTTCAAAGTCTTCACGATCTTTCCGTCTTTCTCCACGCTTATTATGTATGCACCGCTTAAATTGTCGGTAGATATAGAACTTGCATTCTTAACGCTGTTAAGGAGTTTTCCGTCGAGAGAGAGGATACGGATATTTGCCTTGCCGTTGATGGAAACAACACCATTGTCAACTTTCACTTCCATTCCCTCTCCTGCATTGGCATTCGCAATACTCGTTGCTAAAGCATCAAGCTGATCTTTTGTTATATGCAAGAGTTCTGACTTCACCGTGCCGTATTTATAGTGTGATACTACAAGCACGTCGATTGCGTCAGATGCATTAGGATAAGATGCTTCCATTGAGGTCTTTGTTGCATCATCTGTCCAGTCAAGCAAGGTGTAGGATTGCATGTTGTAGCTGTTGACGTATCTGTACAACTCGTTCTTTACGAAACCTGAGTTATCGTCGATTTCCGGATTGGTATAAGAAATAATGGCAGTACGCTCAATGTTTGTCGTTCCGTCGTTGTCATTTTTAACTGTCTCTTTCTTTGAATCTGTCATTCTCAGGTCTGTTACCGGACTGAATCCATAGTCTACATCTACACTTGCTATATTAGTGATATTGCCTGGAGTCCATGTATAGTCGTCTACTGTAGCGAGCTCATCACCATGGCCTACAGAAGTCTGAACGAAATAGTCGTGATGTCCGGCAAGTACATCATTGTCTACAATCGTGAACTTGCCTGTTGACGGGTCGAGTTCCTCTGGAACTGACCCAGCAACGGTTACAGTCTTTACGATATGTCCGTCGCGGAACAATGTTATCTTTGAAGGCTTGCTCATTGATATACGTGGAGCGTCGAAGGTTACCGATGTGGTGTATGTACTCTTGTCTGCCTGCACGTTCAGTTCCGTGCCATACAGCAGTGTTGCCATATCTGAGGATTCGAAATCGGCATATTCCGTAACGGTTGGGTTTCCGCTCAAATTCCACGACTGGCTTGACTTGCTGTACGTGTAGGATGTCATAAGTATCTGGTCGTTGTTGCCTTTATATACCTCGTATGTCTTTCTCGTATTCGGCGACGGCTCTGTTGCTTCGGCGCCCTCTGATGCCGGAGCTTTTCCTCCCGTATACTTTATGTATTCTGTCAGCGTTCCGTCGGTATATTTCCATTCCTCTCGCTGCGATAGATATTCGGTATTCTCGTCGCTTGCAGTCTTGCGCTTCCACTGTCCTGCTGAAACCTTGTTTCCTGACTCGTCGTATTCAAAGACATTTCTGTATTTGAAAACTCCCTTGCTGTCGGTTGCTGTCTCGCCTGTCATCTTGCCGTCTGAATACTGATATGTGCAGATTTCTGAGATACTACCGCTGGAGGTGAGCGACTTTGTCATTTTCTCCAACCTTCCTTCGCTGTCGTATTCATAGTTATAGGTATAGCTTGCCTGCTCATCTCTGAGTAGTTTTCCGTCCTTGCTGTATGCCTGTGAAATTGTACCGCTCGGAGAAGAAGCCTTCATCGACGGGTCGCCGAAGTTGTACAGTCCCCACTGATAATAGCTTGCATCATGGAATATACTGTCGTTTCTCTCGTATGTATTGTATTTCACGAGTTTCGTGAGTGAGAAACTCTTGTCGGCATTTAATCCGTAATAAGCGGTGTAGTCAAGATTGTTGTCAAGTCCATAGTAGTTAACTTCCTTTTTACTGATTTCGTCATCAGAACCTGAACCTTCCAACAAATGACCGAGAGTGTAGGTGCAAACAATTTTGCGTAAAGAGGTAGCATCAGAACTTGCCTCACTGAGATTCTGTGCGCCCAATACTGCTGTTGCAGCTATGCAACATGTCAGTGCAGAAATGCGTAAAGTTTTTTTCATAAGTATAATGTTTTATTAGTAAATGGTTTCATCTCGTTAGAACTCACGACACAATACTTTTTATTACATTTTGAAAGTGCAACACGTGTCTAAGATTTTATTTCGTCCGCAAAAGTAGAAAAAAAAAAAAAAGACTTGCAACTTTTTCTACACTTTTCCTTTCTCAATCACTAACAAACCACTGTTGCAGTTTGTTTTACTTATTAAGTATTATTATTTTTCTAAACAAACGAGGTTCTAATGTTAATGTAATGGCTGTGCCTAATACTTTTTTCCGTTTAACCCCGAATAATTACTCATTAAACCGCA
>DBKQ01000097.1:18356-19013 GCA_002298545.1 Prevotella sp. UBA746 | reverse complement strand
ATATTGATTAAATTTGCAACTGACAATTGGACGGACGGACATGTTTCTTCCGACATTGTCTTAACCAACACTGAACTTCTATATATACACGCCGGAAGACTTTCAACCTGTATGGTTGGAAATCGTAGTAGGTGCGGTGTCTCACCGCACAAGGAGGAAGGGGATCTATCATTCCCAATTATGAATAGTCATAATATTCTTTCTACTGTGCGGTGAGACACCGCACCTACTACTTTGAACTTCATTTATTGATAATCAAATCTATCATTTTCAACCGCACAGTTCGAAAACTTCTTGACGAAAAGTCATAAAACAAAGAAAAAATGTTTTTTGCGTTTTTACCCTCACACCCTCACACAAGGGTATGAAAGTCCCTGTTTATCGGGCTTTCAGATGGTGAGGGTAAGTGTGAGGGTAAGTCTTTTACCCCTCACACATAAAAGCTGCACCCCTCACACATAAAAGCTGTTACTGTTTCTATCAAACGCCGTCGGTATTTCTATACTGCACCAAAGGTGCAAGGTTACTGCACAAAAGTTGCCACTTTTAAATACTCTCCGCTTTCAATACCTTTAGATTAAGCAAACAGTATTTCGGGAATAAATAATTCATGCTTCGAATTTATAATCTTCCCCTCCCCCGCCTCCCCCTCCGGGG
>DBKQ01000097.1:0-18351 GCA_002298545.1 Prevotella sp. UBA746 | reverse complement strand
GGGGCGGAGCAGTTACCTTTTATTGCCATAACCTTACATATCTGTCATTACTAAATCAGTAGCATTACTACATTTACAAGTAAATATCTCAGTCTTTGGCTGAAAGAGTAACTGCTCCGCCCCTGTCAAGGGGAGGCGGGGGAGGGGAAGATTATAAAGAAAAAACTTCAATACGACAGAGAAAAAAAATCCCTGTATTATCTACATACAAACTTGAATGTCTTTAGCGATGAAGCTGTCCTCAATGAAAGGAGATATACTCCCTTTGGTAATGCCGGGAGCGGAACGATTGCCGTCTCGCCGGCTTTCTTCATCCCCATGTCTTTACTTTCGAGAGTATTGCCCGACAGGTCGGCTACTGATACCGCAGCACGGGTATTTCTCGGGAAACTGATGTATATACTGCCGTCGACAATCTTTACTGTGCCGTCAAACGGATAGTCGATTGCCTCACAACCGGAGGTCTGCAGTTCGATACACTTCTTCAATCCGTCCATGGCATTTATCTTGCCATATCCCCAGTTGCTGTCAGCCTCGGCAGGAGTGAAGTTGTCTTTACGAGCCGTGGTCTCGACAATCTCATGCAATTGCTCTGGCGTCAGGTCGGGATATGCTTCAAGCCATGTTGCTACGATGCCGGCAACGAATGGCGATGCCATTGACGTGCCCTGCATATAGCCATAGAGGTTATTGCGACCGTTTGCCTCGTTGTAGTCGGCATACATCAGTGTGCCGGAGCCGTCGTTGTTTGACACGGCGGAGATTATCAGGCAGCCCGGAGCTGAGATTTCTGGTTTTATTCTGCCGTCGACGGTTGGTCCGTAGCTTGAGAAGGAACTGATGTCGCCCACTGTCTCTGTCGACAGAGTTGCCTGTGTTCCACTGTTTGTGGTGTATTCATTGCGCGTGGTGTAGGCTCCAACGGTGAGGATGTTGTGTCCCGTTCCGCCAATCTCGGCAAGTGTCGACGATGTTGCGTCGGGAGTTGAGAAGCCATCGATGTCTTTCGACTCAAATCCAAGATATGTATTGTCTGCCCATACGTTTACTCTTCCGGCGCTCTTTGGCGTAACGGTAAGGGCGATGGCATAGTTGGCTCGCATACTTGTCAGGGCTGAGGTAAGCACGACATGCTGCTTGCCGTTGAGCGGACTCGTCTCTGAAGCGACTTTCCACGAACCTGTGGCGTTGCGGTCGAAGGTTACTTCCGTTACGCCGTCGGCTGGATAGACCACTGTTGAAGATACATCTTTCTTGTTGAAGACGCTATAGGCGGAGAGTTCTACGGTGAACTCCGCATCTTTCTCTCCCCAGATTTCTATGCTGCCGCCAACGTTCTTTGCCGACAGTCCGTTTTTGTAGTTTACAAAAGTCTTCAGCGGGGCATCATCGGCAGAGGCGAAGGTGCGGTCGAAGTGGAACTTGTCGGTGCGGTGGTTTCCTGCCGCTCCCACGATAAGGTGTCCTGCTTTCTGCATCTGGTCGGTCATCACGTCGAAGGTCGATGTACCGTCGTGCGGACCGTTATGGTTGCCGAGGCTGAGGTTTACGACACACGGTTTGCCTACCTCATCGGCATAGTCGAATACATATTTCACGGCATCGCAGATGTTCGTGCTATTCGTATTGCTCAGGTCTAAGGCAACAAGCACGATATCGGCATCGGGAGCATTTCCTACGTATGCCCCGTCTTTATAACTGTCGCTTCCGGCGGCTATTCCTGCCACGTGTGTTCCGTGGGAGTTGTTTGCCACATCGCCCTCGGATGTTGTTATCTGCTCCGGTGTTGTCAGTTCTATTCCGTATCCGAATTTCTCTGGCGACGATGCTCCGGCAAGGCTTCCCGCCTTTTGCTCCCATACTCTCTTTATGCGCAGCGCACCGTCGGCAGAATTGCGGAATGCACTATGCAGATAGTCGAAACCGGCATCTACTATGCCTACCACTACTCCCTTGCCGGTGTAGGGCTGCGAGAGTGTCGTACCTTTGTGGATCTCGTCTGTTCCTGCTTCCTTGCGCGCCACGTCGAGCATCTGACTTACTCCGGAAGTGAGCTGGATGTATTTTACTCCCTCTTTCTCTGCCAGGTCTTTCAGTTCTGCGGCTGAGAGGCGAACTGTTGCCGTGTTGCCACATTCTACGATTGGCGTCAGTCCGAGTTTCTGCCATGAGGTATTGGTTGGGTCTATGGTAACGAATACCGACAGCATTTTGCTGTCTGCTGCCTGTGCCTTGGCTATACCGGAACGGTTAGCGGAAAGGGCTATGGCGGTATTTGGCGACAATACCCCCTGTGCCATGCCTGTTGCCGGCACAAGGGTCATTGCCATACCTATTATATATATATAAGTCTTGCGCATGATGAATTTATCTTACCATTATTTTCTTTGTTGTCTGCTTTCCTCCGGAAACTACCTTTATGATGTATGTTCCTTTGGCGAGGTTGGCATCGGCATTGAGTCTTGTGCCCGACAGACTGTAGACCATAACCTTGTCGCAGTCGCCAATGACACGTACTCTGCCGTTCTCTACGTATATTGCGGCATCTGACTTCTTCTCCTCTACATTTTCTATACCCGATGTTGTTCCGAAGGCAGCCTGCTTGTAGGAGCCGCCGAAGGCAGCCTCGCATGAATTGAACACTACGTTTTTGGTATTGTCAGTGTTGTCATATTCTGCAACGTATGCTATTACGCTCATGTTTGCCGGAACGACTTCAATATTAGACTGCTCGATGTCGCAAGTTGCTCTCATCGAACCTCCTTCGTAATAATACATATCCTTGCCATTGACATTCTGAATCATATCGTCGGTCCAGAACGATGAGTGTATCTTCTCCGGGATGGTTACCGTCTCCTCCCAAGTGGTCATCTCTCCTGCCTTCAGGTTCTGTATGGAAATTCCCCAACTATTGTTGGTCAGAGTTCCGCGGAACACGCGGTCGTGGGTATAGTTGGCACCGCCGTTACTCTGATATGCCTGTATTCCATCTTGCACGAGGAACACGTTGAAGAGCATCTTGTCGGTAGGGAAATCCTCGTGCGGATCGATATCGAGCTTCACCTTGAGCTGACGTGTACTTTCGTCCCATTTTGTTTCGAGGTTCAACGAAGCATACGGGCGCGACAATGAAGCATGACTTATGAGTTCAAGTGCGTTATATGCAGAAATCTCGTTCACTGGAATAGATGATACTGCCGGGTCTGCATTTCTGTTTGCCATAACGGCAGGGGCGTATGTACTTGTACCGTAATAGAAGGTGTAGGCGGCATCTTCCGACATGGTGAATATGTCTGGGTAATATCCGGCATGGTGGCTTGCCTCTACTATGCCTATACCGTTGTCGCGTGCTGTCTTAATGGCATTGTTAAGTACAACGTGTCCTGACGGACAGCCGGTACACTCCTGACTTGTAAATCCCTCCACAAGAATTGAACGCTCCATGTTTGTCGGATAGAAATATACGTTTCCTGCAATCAAGTTGTCGGATTTGTCAGTCTCGCCAGTCAAATTCGCTATCTCTACCTTCACACTCTTGCTGCCAACATTCTGGGAGTTGATATTTGAGAGCTTGAATGTATAGTTGGTTCTCGGAGCAATATTCACTCCGTCGAAATGCTGTGTTGTGGCTACGCCATCGATTGTTACAATGGCATCGAAGCTGGTGATTGTTGCCGTACCGGCATTAAGGAAGCGGGCAGAGAAGTCGTAGTCTGAACCAACCTTATAGTAGCCGCTGAAACTGGTACTGCCCATAACGGCATCGGCATAATTTGGTGCTCCATCCACATTCAGCGTGATATAGGCATTTCCTTTGTTCAGTCCGTATGTGTCTACCCATTCACCGTCTTTATAGGCGAAATTGCAACCCTGAACGTCAAACGTACCGTCGGATATCAGCATATTATATGATGTAGGTATCTCGGCGGTATATCCTACATACAGGGCTTCCTCATCGCCAGTGATAGTATATGGCTTGTCGAGCGTCCATTTGAGTCGTGACAGTGCGCGAGATGTTGTCATATCCGCCTCTGCTATCGGAGTGCCCCCAAGCGAGGTTGTAAGAAAGACATGTATCTTGTTGCCGGTAGTATTTCGCGAACCTACAGCAATCTCGGCAAAGTCTATGGTCTTTCCCTTCAGTGCCTGAAGCTTTGCATGACTTAGCTTTATTGCCTGTCCCTGGGTAGTTGTACTTCCAAGTCGGAATATACTTGTTCTTACTACATCACCGTCTTTTGCATAACCAATGGTTGTGGCATTGATGTTTCCTGCCAACAACAGGAATGACGCAACACTTAAAATTGTTTTTCTCATTTTATAATATTTTTTGTTTTTCTTTTTATAAAGGCATATTTATACACCAATTATAACATTCAGTAAATACACTTAAATTATCGGTTGCAAAATTAGTGCTTTTATTCTGAAATAAGTAACAGTTTGTTTTTTTTTTGCATTTTATGTTTCATATTCAAAGTTTTTATATACCTTTGCAGCCAACAAACGACAAATAAAGAAAAATAAAATTAGTTAAACATAAAACACAATTATTATGAAGAAGTATTTACATTCTATTGCTGTTTTAGCTTTGGCTCTCGGCTCTGCCACCATGGCATGGGCTGACAATGTGGTATACGGTCTTATACCATCGTACACCTACGGAGCAAGAACAACATCTGTTGACCTCGATCAGGTTAACTCTACCGCAGCGACTACTCTCACTCCTGGCTTCGGTTATGAAAATGCACAAGAGGTGATGTGTGGTGTTACTGCCGGCGACAAGTATTTTGCATTCGTAAAGACTACTGACCCTGATACTTACGAAGAGAATGTCGAACTTGCCACCTTTAATTTCACAACAGAAAATATCGTTCAAGTAAACAATTTCTCTTATACTTACGGCAAACCTGGATATAATGCTTCGGGCATGGCATACGACAAGGTGAATGACGTGTTGTATGCTACGGAGATTGGATTCGACGAGAATGACGCTTATGTTACTAATGTATATTCCGTTGACCAAACTACAGGAGAACTGACTAAGGTTACTTCACTCCCTGCTCGTTATGAGGCTATCACTGCCGACAACAAGGGCGGTTTCTATCTGATGCAGATTAAGGACGAAGACAATAAGTATTATCCTTGCCTCTACAAGATGTCTTCGTCGTTTGAAATATCTCCTGTGGTAGAAAATACCACTTTTTCTACTGGATATTCTGCTAACTTTAGCATGGTTGCTTCTGAGGACGGCAAGACTGTTTACCTTATTATCGGCAAAAAGGTTGTTGCCTTTGATACTGACGCAAAGACTACTACTTTGAAGGGTACGCTCTCCGACAACCTGGCTGCTGCAAGCTACGGCAAGTCTACTGCCGACGGTACTCATAACGAGAAACCGGCGTCTGCAAAGAAGAATACCCGCTTCCTCGTTGAAGCTTGGACTTACGGAAGCAGCATGGGCGACATTTCTGACGATGTTGTGTCTAAGCGCGAATACTATCACTACAACCAGGAAGGCAAACTCATCAATCAGGCAAGCACTGCCCGCCAGTATAGCGACACAGGAATCTCTAATGTTTTCGCTCCTTACTACTGGACGAAAGTAGGATTCGACGAGAATGCCAACATGACAAGTAAGGATATCTATCAGTGGGGACCTTATGACTATGACGATTTTGCATGGAAGCTGACTAAGAATAACGAGAGCTATACTTACGATGAGAACGGCAAACTCACTACTAAAACTGACTCAAGATACAACTATGAATATACATACGACGAGGACGGTCACCTCGCTACTATGAAGAAGTATATCAAGAGTTCTAACAAGCTTGAGCAGACTATCACTTACAGCAACTACGATGAGAACGGTAATGCTCTGATGTATGTTTCTGAAGGTACTTGGGACAACTATTCTGCACAGCTTACTTACGACAACGACGGAAATAAACTGGATGAATACCAGTATACGGAAGTTGTTGATCCTAACAACCCGGAGATGCCTGTAACTACTCCTAAGCAGTATGAAAAATGGACTTATAACGACAACGTACTTGCCAGCTACGAGAAATTCGCTTTCGATAATGAGCAGAACGAGGTTCCTACATATAAGACTGAGTATACTCCTGTTGACGGCAACACTAACGTTATTGACGTAAAGAACTATTCTTACAATAACGGAACTTGGTATCCTGAGGGTAAACCGGAGCGCGACTTCTACACTGATTTCGACGGTATGGCTGAGATGACAGCTATGGAATTCATGGCTGAGAATGACCCGAAACAGCCTGCTACGGTTGACCTCATGTTTAGTATTCCACAGATGGCATACACTCAGAACAGTCTGATGGTTATCTATCGCGACGGTCTGCCTATCGACTCTCTTACAGCTGAAGAAATGTTTAATATCGCTGACGAGGAGACTATGGCTGTTACTTATCAGGACAAGGGCGTGAAGAACGGTACTCATACTTACTTCCTGCAACCTAAGTTTGCTGCAAACAGCGAATTCGGTCCTCTTGATGCTGAGGGCGGCGAAAGCTCTGAAGAGACTGAATGGACTGGTTACTACTCTACTATGCCAATGGATGTTGAGGTTAACACCGAACTCCCTGCCGTTACTGACCTGAAGCTTGCAAGCGGACGCATGGTAACTGAGGGTAACCTCGCTACTGGTAAGACTACTACTTACTATGCTACTCTCTCTTGGAAGAATCCGGAGAATGCTGCCGATTATGGTTTCGTGAAGAATTCTATCTACTTCGAGAGTGCTGGTGTGGCTGAGAAGGATACTGCCGACATCGCTGCCGACAAGGCTGAGGTTATGCTCTACGGCGACGACGAGAAGGCTTACGTTCTGACTACTTACCAGCTGGGTAAGGTTAAGTCTGAGTCTATCGACGTGAAGATTAAGGATATCGAGAACCTTGCTACCGGCATCGAGACTGTTGCTGAGGATGGTACGAAGATTTCGTTCAACGGCAGAAATATCTCTCTTGGCAACAACGCTAATGTAACGGTATTCTCACTCAACGGACAGAAGGTGCTCGAGAACACCAACGTGAACAGCGTTTCTCTCGACATGCCTGCTGCTACTTACATCATCACCGTGGAGAAGAACGGTAAAGTGAGCGCATACAAATACAACGTTAAATAAAGGCTATTAGTTATAATCGGCAGACAGGTGCTTGGCACAAAACCAAAGCGTCTGTCTGCTTTTTTACAATTTATACATCATTAAATTATAAGCAATTTTAATTTATAAGCATCTTTATTTTAATAAGCTATTTTGTTTTATAAGCAACTTTATTTTACAAGTAACTTTAATTTATAAGCAATTTTAATTTATAAGCAATGAAATTAAGAAAGAACTTACTCTTCGCATCGCTGCTTGCTGCCGGAGCCACTTGGGCTGACACCAGTACGCCGCTGATTATGAAGACTCCTAATGAGTATTATATCACAGCAAACTCGCGCAACGGTAAATGGGCGTGCGGTGTGTTCTCCGACTACGCAAGCGAGAACTACGCGTTCAGATGGAACCTTGAGAGTGGAGAGATTGAACTTCTCAACCCTTCAAGCCAGTCTACGGCATTTGCCGTATCAGACAACGGTACTGTTGTGGGATTATTCACAGACAACACCTATCGCTCTAACGGAGCAACGGTACAGCTCGCCGGATACTGGGACGGAAAGAAATGGGTCCGCCTGGAAATGCCGACCGACTTTAAGGTGCTCTATTCAAACGCATACGACATCTCGCCTGACGGACATTATATCACTGGTACAGTGCAGAAAGACGTGTCCACATATTATGGTTATGTATGGAAAGACGGCAAGATTGACCACAAGCTCAAAGAAGACAGAGGACAGGCTATGCCTTACGCCATATCTCCCGACGGCTCGATGGCTGCAGGATGGGTGTGGGGTGACAACCGCAACGCTGTCATCTGGGACGCTCAAGGAAACTGGACCTCTCTTTCCAATTACCAAAGTATGTGGAGCTCTGGACGCAAATTCTCTGCCGACGGCTCAAAACTGCTTTATTACGGAGGTTGGGAAGATGATGGCAACGGCAACTATGGCATTCCAGCTATCTACAACACGGCAACAAAGGAAAAGACTATGGTTTATGCCACTGACAAGACTGGCGACCACAGTCTGGACTTCATGGACATAAGCAACAATGGTACTGTCGTTGGCGCACAGGATGAGCGCGCTTATATATATAAGGATAACACCGCATACTTCGCTGAGGACTACCTCAAGGACAAAGGCATCGACTTATCTAAAGAGCATATCCTCGTTTACGACGGAACGGACTACTATCAGCTTACAAATGCTGTAGGTATTTCTTCTGACGACAACGTTATGGGATTCCGCTATTACAACGACGACAAGGATGCTTCTACCGGAGAATACTCGGTATCGGTTCAGTCTATGGTTGTGAAGTTCAACCAGCAGACAAGCAATCTTGCGCCTGCAAGCGTGAAGGCATCACAGCTTTCGGGTATCCACTCAGTGAAAGTAACATGGCTGCCTAATGTTTCTGCACAGGGCATTACCGGATACAATATCTACCGCGACAACAATAAGGTGGCATCGGTTGGTACTTCTGACAGAAGCTTTATCGACAGCAACGTTGCCAATGGTGAACATAAATATGCTGTTTCTGCCGTATACAGTTCATCTGAATCGGCAAAGAGCGAAGAAGCTACCGTGGCAGTTGCCGACAGGGCTCTGCAAACTCCAACTGCAATTCTCGCTCAGCAGCACGGATATAACTCAGCTCACCTTGAGTGGGGAATGCCGGAAACAAACTTCAGTTCGCTGACTTACTTCAACCGCGACGGTGCAGACATTGAAACATTTGGTGTCGGTTACGATAATGTAACATACGAAACTGCTATCAAGTTTGATCAGTCTACTCTTGCCGCTTACACCGGACAGAAGATTACGGCTGTTGGCTTCTACCCACTTGAAGCACAGAACGGATGGACAGTTAATATCTACACTTACGACGCCAACGGTAACTTGCAGTTGCTGAAGAGTCAGCCTGTTACTCAGGAGCTGAACTATGGTGCACGTAATGTGGTAACACTCAACGAACCAGTAGACATTCCAGCCGGCGACTTGGTTATCGCCACTCAGGTGAACGTTGCTAAGGCATCACAGAGTATCAACACCCTTGACTACGGAAGAGCAGTAAAAGGATATTCCGACCTCGTAAGGGAGAGCACAGATGCAGATTTCTACTCTATGGGTGAAACTATGGAGACCATGGGCTATGACTATTCAGCTTCTTGGGGCATCGATGCAGTAGTTTCTCCAGTTGGATCAGACCTGACTAAGGATAATATCGACCACTATAACGTATATGCCGACGGCAATAAGGCTGGTGAGTCAAAAGATTATAAATTCGACCTTGCAAACCTTTCCGACGGTACTCACAATATCGGCGTGAGCGCAGTTTACGCCAATGGCAGCGAATCGGCTCAGAATGCTACGGAACTTAACATCAAGAGCGATGACGAGAAACTTGAAGCAGTAAACAACGTTAAGGTTGACAATACTTCTTATACTGCAATTAAAGCTTCTTGGACTGCTCCTATAGACAGAGACAAAATAAACGTGCAGTATTGCGGTGAGACTGCTTCAGACGCAGCCGTAGTCGGTCCGTCAGACAACAACTACGGACTGATGGCAAGTGCTCTCTATCCGTCGAAGACATTCCGCGGACACGACGGATACAAGATTACTTCCGTACGTTTCTATCCGCTCAACGATGCAACATTCACGGCTTATATTTATAAGAATGGTGAACTCGTGAACCAGACAGACATCTACGACTACACCTTGAACCAGTGGAACGAGGTGGAACTGAGCGAACCGGTAGAGGTTGACTCAAAGGCTTCATATCAGTTGGTAATCGACTGCTACGACGTTACTCCTAAATCCCCGGCACTGGCAGTAGACACAGAGTCTTCTGTTATCGGATATTCCGACCTTGTATGTGTTGACGGACAAGGTTCTTCATGGGATACGCTTAATAACTCGGTTATCTTCAACAGTTGGATGATTGGTCTCGGAATCGAGAATCCTGATGCCGCTCCACTGCCAGTAAGCGGTTACGACGTGAATATCGACGGTGTGAAGAAGAACAGCGACAAGCTGACAGACACATCATACAGCTACGACTTCGGTGCTCCGAGCGACGAAGAGCACAATGTCAGCGTGGATGTTTACTACACTGTAAAGAGCGAGAGCGTTAAGGGCGGTGCAACTAAATTCTATATCGGCTCAACAGGCATCAACGGTGCTGTAGTAGGCAAGATTGAGATGCGCCAGGGCGACAACGAGCTCACCGTAACCGGCGACAATGTAACATCTGTTGACATCATCGCTGCCAACGGTGCATCAGCTGCATCAGCAAAGGGCAACACCGTTTCTCTGAACGGTCTTACTTCAGGTGTATACGTAGTGAAAGCTACGGTAAACGGCAAGACAATTACCCGCAAGATTGTTATCAAGAAGTAATGACAGTACCATTTGCTTATATGATCAGCAAATGAATTGACAGAATATTACAACATAAGAAAAGATGCGTATTTAGCCACAAGGCTTCATACGCATCTTTTTTGTTTTATCACAAAAGATTATAGCCATAAAAGCGAATTGATACTATTAATAAAATCCCCTCAAAGGACCTTGCCATTGAGGAGGATTTTAATATAAAAAGTTTTAAGTTCTTACATTCACATTCTACTATTCCCACTCTATCGTTGCTGGTGGTTTAGACGAGATATCATAGCATACGCGGTTAACGCCACGCACCTTATTGATAATCTCATTGCTAACCTTAGCCATGAAGTCGTAAGGCAAATGAGCCCAGTCGGCAGTCATGGCATCTGTAGACGTAACTGCACGAAGTGCTACCGGATGCTCGTATGTACGCTCATCCCCCATAACGCCAACGCTACGCACAGTAGAAAGAAGTACAGTTCCAGCCTGCCATATCTGGTCGTAAAGAGAAACCTCAATCTCACCGTTCTGCATATCAGCAGGAACACCGGCAGCAAGGACACGGCGTGCCTCTTCTCCAGAAAGCTTCACCTTATACTCGCGCAATCCGCGGATGTAAATATCATCGGCATCCTGAAGGATACGAACCTTCTCCGGCGTGATGTCGCCAAGGATACGAACGGCGAGTCCCGGTCCCGGGAATGGATGACGTGTAATGAGATGTTCCGGCATACCGAGCGAACGACCGACACGACGCACCTCATCTTTAAACAACCACTTCAGAGGTTCGCAGAGCTGAAGGTTCATCTCCTTAGGCAGACCACCAACGTTATGGTGACTCTTAATCACCTTTCCAGTGATATTAAGACTCTCGATACGGTCAGGATAGATAGTGCCCTGAGCAAGCCACTTGGCACCAGTCTGTTTCTTAGCCTCAGCATTAAACACCTCCACGAAGTCTCTACCGATAATCTTACGTTTCTGTTCCGGATCAGAGACACCTGCGAGGTCGGCAAAGAATTTCTCAGAAGCATCAACACCGATAACGTTAAGTCCGAGTCCTTCATAATCTTTCATCACATCATGGAACTCGTTTTTGCGCAACATTCCATGGTCAACGAAGATACACGTAAGATTCTTACCTATTGCCTTATGCAGCAAAACGGCAGCAACACTGGAGTCCACTCCACCAGAGAGGCCGAGTATCACCTTGTCGTCGCCCAGCTGAGCCTTGAGTTCCTTCACGGTAGTATCAACAAATGAATCAGCGCTCCAATCCTGCTTGCTGCCACAGATGTCAACGACAAAGTTTTTCAGCAGCTGAGAGCCTTGAAGGGAATGGAACACTTCCGGATGGAACTGCACCGCCCATACCGGTTCCTTAGTAGAGGCATAGGCAGCAAATTTCACATTGGCAGTAGAGGCGATACACTTGTATCCCTCCGGAATAGCCGTGATAGTATCACCATGACTCATCCACACCTGCGAGTTGTCAACGAAGCCTTTAAACAAAGGATTGTCCTTGTCGAAATGCTCCAAGTTGGCACGACCATACTCTCTCGAGTCGGCAGCCTCAACCTTTCCGCCGTTGGCATAGGAAATATACTGTGCTCCATAGCAGATGCCAAGCACAGGAATCCTGCCTATAAACTGGCTCAGGTCAACCTTGAAAGCCTCCTTATCATGTACCGAATAAGGACTTCCGCTGAGGATGACACCGATAACATTCTCGTCATCCTTAGGAAACTTGTTATAAGGCATAATCTCGCAGAAGGTGTCCAGCTCACGCACACGACGACCAATTAGCTGCGTGGTCTGTGAGCCGAAATCTAAGATTATAATCTTCTGTTGCATTGTTATTATTAATTTGGGTTATTGTTTTTTTTATTATTCTTTTTGGGAGAACTGAGAGAACTTAGATAAATATAGATGGGTCGAGATTTATTATTCATTCAACATTACTCACTCCACAATCTCCACAAACTCTTCAGCCTCTTTAAGCGTATCGAGTTTACCGACATCAAGCAAATGCAAATCTCGCTTCAGATATCCCCTGATGTTATAGTCGCGACAGGCATGCAGATACAGGTCTATTATCCCGAACTTATCCTGGAAATCATCATTCATCACCTTGAAGAGTCTCGGCGAGATAGCGTGAATTCCGGCAAAGGCATACATACGACATTGCTTCGGGTCGAGATCAGGATAAGGACTGCGCACTTCGCCAGTCTCTATATTAGTCCACCCCACAAGACGCATACTGTCGTTGAAAAGCAAATACCGTTTAGTCTTTCTCTCGCTAACGAGGAGCAAGGCATCCGTCTCCGCCCAACCCTCTACATTATCGGCAGTTTCCTCGCTACAAGCCTCGGAGTAGAATTTCTTGAGGTCAACATTACTCAGTATATCAACATTATGAATAAGTATCGGGATATCAGAACGGAATAGAGGAGCGGCTTTTTTAATTCCTCCGCCCGTATCAAGAAGTTTCTCCGTCTCGTCGGAAACTCTTATATCAATACCAAAATTATTGTTTTCCTTCAGGTAGTCAGTTATCTGCGAAGCAAAATGGTGCACATTAACTACCACACGTTCTGCACCGGCATCTTTAAGTTTTTCTACGACGCGCCTAATGAGCGGCTCTCCCCCTACCCTGACCATAGCCTTCGGCATGTGGTCAGTAATTGGTTTCAGTCGGGTACCGAGCCCCGCCGCAAAAATCATAGCCTGCATCATATTTTATAATAGGATAAAATGATTATGCGTGCAAATTTACTCATTTTATTCTTAACGGCAAAATATAAATAGCTTAACTTTCGCAAATGTCTGTTTGGGTGCAGTAACCTTTCACAAACAAAAAACCCTGCCGTTTTCACGAACAGGGCTAATGAAAGGAGGAGTGGTACCACCAGGAATCGAACCGGGGACACAAGGATTTTCAGTCCTTTGCTCTACCAACTGAGCTATGGCACCAACAAAAAGAAGCAACATGATTTCTCAATTGCGAGTGCAAAGGTAAGCAAAATTTTCTTATTCTGCAAATTTTCCTCCACTTTTTTATTTTTTTCTTCGTTATTCCTCTAATTCAGACATAACATGCCCGTCCATTTTCTTGAATACGACCCAATAGAACACAGGCAGAACGGTAGCTATCAAGACCATAGAAATCAGTGTTCCGAAGAATATCACGGCAGCCATAGGCGACCAGAGAGTGTTACCTTCAAGCATCATCGGCAGAACGCCGACCGATGCAGCAGCTGACGTAAGGAAGATCGGGCGCATACGTCGCTCTCCGGCACTGAAGGCAGCCTCCCTCACCTTCATCCCTTTCGTAAGGCGCAGTTCTTCGGCATAGTCAATCATTATAATTCCGTTGCGCACGAGAATACCCATCAGGCTCACGACTCCGAGGATACCCGTCAGACTCATGTCGTAGCCGGTTATGAGCAATCCTATTGCCGCTCCGAGGATACAGAGAGCCATCGACGAGAGATTGACAAGGGCAAGACTTATCTTCTTAAAATGGAACACGAGGATAAAGAAAATCACGAGTATAGCGATGGCAACTCCCGAGAACACCTGAGGCTGTGTCTCCATGTCGCGTTCAAGCATTCCGCCGGTTTGAACCCTCACTGTCTGCGGAAGATCCAGCTTACTTATCTTCCGGTTCACTTCCTGCGTTATCCTGTTTACATTATATCCCGTCATCGGTTCTGCGAGCACGGAAACCGTACGCACCCCATTGCGGTGAACAATTGCCCCGTATGTATAACAAGGTTTGATATCCGCCACTTGTCGTAACGGCACCGAGGAGGCGCCACCAGCAACAGGCATATATTCATTTGGCAAATCAGCAAAGCGGTCGGAGTCTTTATAGTCTGATTTCATTACCACACTTACGGGATAGTCGTTTTCCCACAACGTCGTTACCGGTATACCACTGCCGAAGCGCAGGGCAATATTGGCGCTCAGCATCGCCTTGCTCACTCCGAGGCGGTTAGCCTCAGGCTCTTTCAGAGTAACCGAAACACCGGGCAGAGGATTTCCGTAGTCGTTTCTTACAAGTTGCAGTCCTGTAGTAGAGCGCATCACATTCTCTACCTTATTGGCAGCCGCCATAATGTCGGTTATAGAATCTCCGCTAATTCTTATTTCTACCGGTGAAACAGCATTATTATAGTCCATCTGCTTGAAGCGCACGTAAGCCCCCGGGAAATATTCCCGATATTTGTCGGCATAATCGTCGAGCACTTTCTGAGTAGCCTCATCATCCACCGTGTTCACTATAAACTGTGCAAAGTTAGGTCCGCCAATCTGCGGAGCATAGGTAGTATGGAAGCGCGGCGACCCCTGTCCTATAAAACTTGTAATTCCCGTCACCCTCTTGTCTGTCGCCATGATATGGCGAAGGGAATCGGCAATCCTTGCCGTCTGCTGCGCCTGAGTACCCTCCGGAGTATATATCTCAACGGCAAACTGGTTCCTCTCGGCAACCGGCATCATCCTCTGCGGCACGACGAGGAAGAGCAACACGCCAAGGCATACTACAGCAAAGGCTCCGCCAAGAGTAACAAGCGGATGGGCGAAACACCGTTTCAACAGCCATGTGTATCCGTCTTGAAGATAATCCAGCGGCTTCTTCTTTTTCTTTTCAGAAGACTGCTCCACCGCAAGACCTTTCTTTATGAATTTATACTGCAGATATGGGGTAAGCAGGAGTGAAATCGACAGTGAAACGGTAAGTATTATAAACATAGCCCACGGGAAGGTCTTTACGAAATCCGCCATATCCCCCTTCATCGTTATCAGGAAGGGGAAGAACGTAAGACTAATCGACAGTGTTGCCGACAATACCGACATGAAGAACTCCCGCGGTGCGGCAACCGTGGCTATTCGTCTCGACATTCCGCCACCAAGCTTCTCCATATAGTTGTCGATGATAACGACAGAGTCGTCTACCACCATACCGAGGGTAACGATAAGAGCCGCAAGGGTTACGGTGTTCAATTCCATTCCGAAGATAAAGAAGAGTCCGACGGAAGTGAATATCGTTATAGGTATTGTCAAGGCAGACACCTCTGCCACTCTTCGCGGCATGAGGATAACGACCACGAGAATTACCGCTATTACGGATATCAGCAGTTCGCGCAGGAAATTCTCCACAGATTCCGAAACGACCTTGCTTTGGTCTGTTATTATATTAATATGTACGTCAGCCGGAAGTGTCTTTTCATAATCGTCGAGTGCCGCTCTAACTTCCCGTCCCATTTCCACGATATCATTTCCGGGGCGCATCTCTATCGAAAGGAGTACACACTTCACGCCATTATAGGTTATATACTTGTCGAGTCTTGGATATTCCCGCTCCACCCTTGCCACGTCGGCAAGTCTCACCACCTGTCCGTCGGGCGATGAATAAATTATCTGTCGGGCGATGTCCTGTTCGCTGGCATACGTATCCGAAACATATACCGGAGCCGCATTCTTTCCGTTCTCCACGGTACCGCTGACCGTAGTAAATCCCTGTGCCGAGAGGGCATTCATAATTATCGTCGGACCGATTCCGTATTTTGCCAACCTGTTCTGGTCGAGATAAACAGACACCTGTTCGTTCTCCAATCCATAAGTGCGGAGGTTTGAAATGGCGTCAATCCTGCGTAGCCGTTTCTTTATGTCCGTCAGATAGGTATTCAGTTCCCTATAAGTTTTCTGCTTACTGTTTATCGTTACCAGCAGAGCCGACGTATCGGCAATATCGTCTACCGCCTGAACAGCAAGTACGCCGGCAGGCAGTTGCATTTTCAGCGACGAGAGTCCGTGTTTCAGTTTCGACCAGAAGGCATCCTTGTCTTCCACCTCATCCCCGAGCTGCACATACACGATAAGCATGCCGTCCATACTCTTCGAAGTCGTCTTCGCCTTGTTCACTTCCTTAAAACCGAACACAAAGTTTTCCACCTGCCATGCCACGCGCTGTTCCACATCTTGAGAGCTCATTCCCGGACATACAGCCACGACGGCACCCTGGCGCACGGTAAACACCGGCATCTCCTGCTTTGGCATTACTATAAGTCCGATGATACCTGTAAGGACGAGCATTCCAACGAGCATCATCACAATATTATGGTTCAGCAGAGCCGACTCAATGAAATTGCGTTTCTTCTTTATTGTTTCCATATCCTCTTCTGATTATTTAGATTCGGAAACCTTCATTCCGTCACACACTTTCTGCATTCCGCCCACGATAACACGGTCGCCAGCCGACAGTCCGCTTCTTATTTCCACTCCGCCTGCCATAAAGTTGCCTATCGTTACATTGCGTCGATATGCTTTTCCGTTGCGCACTACCCATACGAAACGGGTATTGTCGGTATCCAGTTCCACGGCACTCATCAGAATCACGATATTGTCTGCCGTATCCTGCCTCTTCAGTCTTACGCTGCACACCATACCCGGCAAGAGTCGTGCATCAGCCGACAGCAGCGAGAGTCTTACATTATACGTATGCGACACTTCGTCTGCATTAATTCCCTTCTCCTTGACGACTCCCTCGAACACGGCATTTCCGGCTGCGCCTACCGTCACTACAGCCTTCTCTCCGGTATGAATAGAAGAGATGTCGGTCTCAGGAACGGAAAAGATAATATCGGAGCGCGACACATCGGCAAGTTTGCATACAGGCTGGTCGGGCAACACATTCATGCCAATTTCGCCGGAGCGACTCGTTATCACCCCACTGAAAGGAGCATATATATTGGTATGCGACAGTTGTTCGCGGGCAATGCGCTCGGCAGCCTCAGCCTGACGGAGCTTTGTCTCCACGTCAACCCATTTTATTGCCGAGATAACGCCCTCGTCGTAGAGCTTCTTCATTCTGCGGTAAGCATCCTGTGCCTGTCGGAGTGTAACCTGTGTGGCATAATGAGAATCCTTCAATGTCGTTGGGGATATGGTGCCAAGGAGCTGTCCTTTCGCCACGCGGTCCCCCTCCTTGAAAGGTAGGCGCGTAATCCGTCCGGCGGTTTCAAAACTTATTATCGTCTCTACGGAGGCATCGACTGTGCCTACATAATCCTGGGAATTTCCGTAGATGCCACATGTTACGTCCTGCACTTCCACCTTTACAGGAGCCGTTTCCGTTTTTTCCTTCTTGCCGCTACATCCTGCAAGAACAAATACCAACAATGATGTTATCAGAATCTTATGCATAACAGTGATTTATATATCCTAATACTTTTCTTTTACCGCTGCAAAATTAACACATTATATATTTCCATGAAATTTACTTCTGTCTTTTTAGGTTAATATTCAACATTACAGACAAAAATAACGAAAAAAGTATCAAATGATGCCTTCTGTTGCCTTCACCCTGCTTAATTCCTTTTTTCTATAGGCTAACAAATAGCTTTGCATAGAAAATATCACCGTACACCGACCGCCGTACGCACGTACTACGACCGATATACACACGTATACCGACCGATATACGAGCGTACACCGACCGATATACGATAACCATAGTAGCCATTTAGAATAAATTCTGTTGCTATCGGAAACAACAGTTAATGGTATTCAAGCCTGTATAATTCATAGGATAATGTATATTATCGGAAACTGTTCTTTTTTAGACGAAAACATATAAAACAGAGTATGAATAATACTGTAATCCTTATCTTTTACAAGATAGACATATCTTAATGATACTCTGTTTTACTGGTTGGAAAAAATAGTTGTCCTTTGTTTTTTATGTTTATCGCCCGAAACAAGAAAAAATGCCGAAGGCATTAGCGATGGATTAGCGGGTTTCCGTTGAGAACTTGTTCTCATAAG
>DBKQ01000004.1 GCA_002298545.1 Prevotella sp. UBA746 | reverse complement strand
AAATATGGTCTAAGCCAAGTGGGGTGGAACAAATACCCATACATAAACCTGGAATTCGACAACCAAATTATATGCAAGAAACATAAAAAGCAACCTGAAAATATATAGTAATATGCCAGCAAAGGATTTTATAGTAGCAATTGAACTGGGCTCATCCAAGATTAGGGGAATAGCCGGAGGAAAGAATGCCGACGGCAGTATAGCAGTGTATGCCATTGCCAGCGAAGACTCCCTTGGCAATATCCGTAAGGGTATCGTCTACAATATCGAGAAGACAGTACAGAGTATTACAAACATCGTTAGAAAACTGAAGACGGCTCTCAACAGAGATATCTCTCAAGTTTACGTTGGAGTCGGCGGACAGTCTATTCTCAGCGTGAAACACGAGATAACAAAAGACCTGTCAAGCGATACCATCATAACACAACAGATGGTAAACGAACTGATGGACGCCAACCGAAACAAAGCGTATGCAGACAAGGAGATTCTGGATGTAGCAATACAGGAATATAAGGTTGGCAACGACCTTCAGACAGATCCGGCAGGCATACAGGCAGACCGGCTGACTGGCAATTTCCTCAATATCTTATGGAGAAAAGCCTTCTACGACCGTCTGAACGACTGCTTTGAGCGTGCCAACATCAAGATTGCCGAACTCGACATCGCACCGCTCGCTCTTGCCGACTGCATCCTCGACGACACGTCGAAACGCGCCGGATGCCTGCTCGTCGACCTTGGCTACGACACCACAACAATGCTTGTCTACCACAAGAACATCCTGCGACATATTGCCGTAATTCCACTTGGAGGCAAAAATATAACAAAAGACCTCACCACTCTCAACATCGACGATGAAGTAGCAGAAAAGATGAAGCGCAAATACGGCAGCGCATACAATGAACCTGAGGAACTGAACAAGACGATGGAATTCTCTGTCGATCTGGAGCACAAAGTGTCAAGCGTAAAGTTCCAGCAAGTCGTTGAAGCAAGGATGCAGGAGATTATAGAAAACGTATGGGCTCAAGTATCACCGGAATATCAGGAAAAGCTGAACGGGGGAATAATCCTTACCGGTGGCGGAGCTAATCTGAAGAACGTAGAAACAGCTTTCCGCAAGAAAACGAAAATAGAAAAGATTACTACCGTGCAGTTTATTCCAGACAACGTGAACACAACGAACAAGAATATCAGCGTGCCTCACGACGGAACGATGAACACACTTCTCGGACTGCTGAAGAAAGGCGACATGAGCTGCGACGGTGGCGAACTTAACATTCAGCAGAACATCTTTGCTGCGGCTACAGGCAACAACGAAACGAAACCAGCCACAGAGGCTACACCTCAAACCGAGCAAGCAACAACCTTCCCAAATATGCCGACAGGTACAGGAAGAGTACCTACACCTGGCGAGAAGTTTATCCAGGAACGCCAAAACGACAAGAAGGAATGGGACAAAGCCCAACTCGACAACACCATAGAGGCATATGAGCGTTATATTTCCGCTTTCCCTAACGGCGATTACGTCAAGGAAGCAAACGCAAAGATTGACGAGATGAAACGCAAGGAAAGCTTCGGCAGCAAATGGGGAGCATTCAAGAGAAAGCTAAAAGACCTCATCACCGAGGGCGAGGACGAATAAAACCACAGAGCATATATAAACCGCTCTAAACAAGAAAAGAAAAATTAAAGAAATAAAGATATGGCAGACGATAAGAAGATTGGCAGAATGGCATTAGCATTCGGCGAGCCAGACAAGCCACAAAGCATAATTAAGGTTATCGGTGTTGGAGGAGGAGGAGGCAACGCAGTAAACCACATGTACCGTGAGGGTATCCACGATGTTACTTTCGTTCTTTGCAACACCGATAAGAAGGCTCTCGATGATTCTCCAGTACCTGTCCACCTGCAGCTCGGAGAAGAAGGTCTTGGAGCCGGAAACAATCCGGAAACGGGTAAAGAAAAAGCTGTGGAGAGCGAAGGCGAAATACGCAACATGCTCAACGACGGCACTAAGATGGTATTCATCACAGCCGGAATGGGTGGCGGTACTGGTACCGGAGCCGGTCCGGAGGTGGCGCGCATCGCCAAGGACATGGGTATACTTACCGTAGGTATCGTTACCATCCCATTCAAATGGGAAGGCAAGAAGAAGATTCTGAAGGCCCTTGCCGGAGTAGAGCGCATGGCAAAGAATGTTGACGCCCTGCTGGTAATCAACAACGAGCGTCTCTTCTCCATATACGGACAGCTTTCCGTTGAGGATGCTTTCGGCAAGGCCGACGACACTCTGAGCATCGCAGCAAAGAGCATCGCTGAGATTATCACCATGCACGGTATCATCAACCTCGACTTCAACGATGTTAAGACAGTATTGAAAGACGGTGGCGTAGCTCTCATGAGCACTGGCTACGGTGAGGGCGAAGACCGCATGAAGAAGGCAATAAACGCAGCCCTACACTCTCCGTTGCTCAACGACAACGATGTGTACCACTCAAAGAAGATTCTTCTCTCCGTGTCGTTCTCTGGCGGCAAAGACGGTAAGGGAACTCTTATGATGGAAGAGATGACAGCAGTGAACGAGTTCATGGACGGCTTCGACGACGATATCGAGACGAAATGGGGCCTCTCCAACGACCCTGAACTGGGCGACAAGATTAAGGTTACTATCCTCGCCACAGGCTTCGGCGTGAAGGTGGAAGATGGCAAGATGAACATCACCGACCAGAAGGCAATAAACGCTGCTGCTATCCGCGAGAAGCGCGAAAAGGAGGCTGCCGAACAAAACCTCATCGACCAGTACTACGGCAACGACGTGAACGGCGAGAAGCGTTTCAAGCCGCGCTGCTTTATCTTCAGCGAAGAAGACCTCGACAACGACAACCTCATCTCTGCCGTTGAGACTACACCTACATACAAGCGTTCCAAGCTCCAGTATGACGAACTGAAGAAGCAGTCGAAGGGAGACACCGCTACAGAAACGGCAGTTCCCAAGCAGACGCCCATAACGGGGACGATAAAGTTCAGTTAGAATATTTTTATCAACATATTTAGTAAGAGGGGTTGTTCGCAGCTCCTCTTTTAATTTAAAACACTTAAAGTTATGTTATACGATCAAGTAAGCAATGACATCAAGGAGGCTATGAAAGCCCGCGACAAGGTGCGTCTTGAAACCTTGCGCAACATCAAGAAGGTATTTATCGAGGCAAAGACAGCCCCGGGAGCCAACGACACCCTTGAGGACGCTGCCGCACTGAAGATTCTTGCCAAGCTCGCCAAGCAGGGCAAGGAGTCTGCCGCTACATTCGAACAGCAAAACCGACCGGACCTCGCCGAAGAGGAGCTGGCACAAGTTCGCGTTATCGAGGAGTATCTGCCGAAGCCACTGACGGCAGAGGAGATTGAAACAGAGGTCAAGGCTATTATCGCCGAGACTGGAGCATCATCCATCAAGGAGATGGGTAAGGTTATGGGCGTTGCCAGCAAGAAAATGGCAGGCAGGGCTGACGGAAAGATGATTTCGGATATTGTAAAGAAACTGTTGGCGTAATGTCATGCTAAGGAACCGCACCGGATTTATTTAACCAATAAAGCCGATGCGGATATTTGATGAAGAAGAAATAAAAACGAACAAAAAAACGAAATGATTTTTGAGATTGTAAAATTTTATCATAGACGTAAAAAAACATTCATATCGATAGCAACTATAATGATATTAGCAATTGTAGTTGTAACATTATCCATCTGCATTAAAAGATACAACTATCCTCAAGAACTGGTGGAGATAGATTCCATTTGCAATGTTGCACCAAGTAAAGCTAAAGAAATGCTAAGCGCATACAAAGCAGAAAGGAGAAAAATGAATGAAGAAGCTAAATGGTTTTTTCGTTTACTTACTTTAAAATCTACAATAAAATCAGACAATAAGATATACGATGACTGTGAGGCAAAAGCATTGGTAAAGCATTTCAAAAACAATGGAGACAGGAACTTGTTGCCAGAAGTTTACTATTGTGCCGGATGCGCATATAATTCACTTATGGATATTCCACAAGCGAACAAGTGTTTCTTTTATGGTATAAAGTCAATACCTGAAAATAAAGACAAAAACCTCCTCGCACTGTTCTGTTACCAATTAGGACAAAACTTCTCTGCACAAAATTTGCATAAAGAAGCCTATTATTGGGAATCTAAATCTCTCGCAATCAACAAAGAGAGAAAAGACACGACAAGATGTATCTATGACTACATGAATATAGCATGGACATTTGGCAACTTAGGGCATCCACATCAAGCACTTAAAGTAATGTTAAAAGCTAAAAGGCTGGCAGAAGCCGCAAAAAACAAAAGTATACTTTCCGAAATTGATTGCCAGATAACGAACCACTATCTTGAATTAGGCATTCTGAATGAAGCCAAAAAGCATATTGAATATGCTATTAAAGAAAAGTCATCAGATAGAAGCGAACTTTATTCCATTGCACTTGAAACATATACAAAATTAGGGGAAGACGACAAAATAAACGAATACAGCGACTCTATTATGCGACATGGCAACGTGTATGGTAAGCGGTATGCTTATTGGTGTCTACTTAATCAAGGCATAAAAGACAAAAAATTGTCAGACATCTCTAAATACGTCAAATATTACAAGATCTTTGATGACTCCGTAAAGAAAATTAGCGCAGAAGAAGCTTCAGCCAAGGCTCATGCTCTTTACAACTACAAATTACACGAAAGGGAAAATATTCAACTACAAAAAGAAAATGCAGACAAGAATCTCTACATCATAATTTTCTCTGCAAGCTTCATTATAAGCCTACTTTCTGCATATATCATTTATTTTAAGCTTAGGCAACAAAAAAAACTTACCGAAAAAAGATGCAAGATACTTACTGAGCAGCTGAAAAAAAATAAAGAAATTAATACTGACTATATTTCAAAAAAAGAACAGGAAATAAAAGAGCTCAAGGAACTATTAGAAACGAACAAACTCGAAGACACGAAAAACGCTCTAAATATAAGACAAACAGAGTTGGAAGAATTAAACAGCCGGAAAAAACGAATTAGAGATTGTTCTGTAAAGATAAAGGGAACCGAAGTGTATAAACAAATAAGATGTATACTGAACGGATATGACAAGAATACATTCACAGAATGGAAAGAACTGGAAAAAGCTATATATAATAGTTTCCCTGATTTTGAGACAAAACTACATAACCTTGTCGACCTAAAATATACAGAACTTAAAGTTTGCCTTTTAACAAGAATGGGACTTAGTGTAAAAGAAATTTCTATTATTACGTGTGCATCTCCAAGTAGCATATATTCCATTAATCAACGCCTATATTATAAGAACTTTGGGAAATATGCAGCATCGAGCGATTGGATTGAATTTATAAATACAATATATTAACACAAGCATAAGTAAATGATCTAAATTATTTATATATATCAGTACTAATATAGTTCATTTTCCGTTTTATAGAAAAAGTAGATTATGAAACCAATAAAAGTACTTGAATTATCAGAGGTTGATTGCCTCAAATTAGAGAAAGGCTATCATAATGGCCCTACTCATAGTTTTCGTATCAGATGCAAATCCATATTGCTGAAGTCAGAAGGTAAATCA